>JAZNGY010000061.1:0-3045 GCA_045576695.1 Akkermansia sp. | reverse complement strand
TAACTCTATTATTGCTTGTTTGCTCATTTTGAGTGACATGTGTATATGTTAATACCTGATTTATGAGGCATCCAGCTTTTCACGTGTCAGCCAAACTCGTGGGAAGTGTCAGTTCGGTGACTGTTTTTTTGAGGCAATGCGTTACTTTATTTCCGGCGGGGTCATATGTGTTTTGGATTGACATTGAAACAAAAAAATAATAAGCTTTCGCCGGCATGTATTTTGTTATCTCGTAGCTAAGGCAACATGCTATGAGCGTCAGGATTTTATAATCAGTTAAGCAATAAATGAACACAAACAAAGCGACAAAGAGCAAAAGAATAGAATCTCTTTATGTACTGAAAGCTATATGCGCTTTTTTTGTTATCTCTATTCATATACCGACAATTAAAAAGATACTGGTTCCCTTTGCCGGGGTTGCCACACCTTGCTTCTTGAGCATCACCGGCTATCTGTTGTATTCGGCATCTCACGAGCGAGAAATGAATAAATGCAAGGCATGGGCCCTAAAATCATTCTGGCTGGCAGTCATATGCAATAGCCTCTACGCAGTGGTCTATACGTTCGTCCTTGACGTTGAGCTACCGTGGTCGGATTGGACTTTCTATTTTAAGACTATATTTTTAGGAATTGGTATTTCAGGGTTCTTATGGTATTTAACAGCCCTGTTTGAAGCATTGCTTCTCTTATTTCTCATCATCAAATATTGTCCTAAATTAATCAATTTTCTCCCACTACTGTATATAATTGCATTTATCGTTCGAGCCTATGAAGGGATACCGAATTTCTACTTCTTGGGATATTTTCACCCGGCCTTCATACGCAATACGTGCATCATCACATCATTGCCCTTTTTGGCTACCGGCTATTTGATACACAAACACCAAGAAAAGCTGCTCAAAAACATTAACTTGTTGTATGCCATCCCCATTACACTGGTGAGTCTTGTTGCTGAGTTTTATATAAGACAGAACCTTGCATTGCCATCAAGCTATTTTATGCTGGGCACGTATCCGTTGGTTGTTTTTTTGATGTTGGCATGCATCCGAAATAAAAACTTTGACATTCCCGTATTGGGATACATCGGCAAAAAACATTCTCCCAATATATACTATTTTCACGGTTTGTTTATCATGTTTTTGATGAAGAATCCGCTTCCGACTTGCAACACCTATTATCTCGTGCTTGGTGTGTATCTTGCATGCATACCCTGCTCTTTCCTCTACAACTACATCAGCGAAAAGTGGAAGGCTCTTGTTTGGCAGCCCTTAACAGATTATATTCGGCTGAAAATACAGAGGCGAAAAGCTCAATACTGAGTTTACAACTCGCCAAGCCCCCGTCATTAAGGCTCATTGAGTCAATAGAAACAAAAAAGCGCACTGTGAGAGGCTTATACCGTCTACAGTGCGCTATTTAAGGAAGATTTTTCAGGCGGGAGTGGGATTTGAACCCACGAATGTCGGTTTTGCAAACCGATGCCTTAGGCCACTTGGCTATCCCGCCGAAGCTTGCTTGCGGGGCTGAGTATACAGAATTATTACGTGTTCGTCAAGCAAAAATTGAATTTTTCTTAAGTTTTTGCATTTTTAAGAGGAATAAATGCGAGGAAGACGGGGTCCGAGGCCGGTAAAGATGGTCCATACAATGGTACCGGCCTTATCTGCCACCTCTGTAATGGGGATGTTAGGGCCAATGAGCTCTACAACATCGCCGGGGGAGACAGAGGGGACAAGTGAGACATCTGCCATGATTTGATCCATGGTGACGCGACCGAGAACGGGGCAACTGTAGCCGTTGATAAAGACACGAGCGCCTTTGCCGGAGGTTGAGCGTGGCCAACCGTCTGCATAACCGATACCGATGGTGGCCACACGGGTGGTGCGGTCCGTTATATAAGTACGGCCATAGGCCACACCATGCCCGGCGGGAAGCTCACGCACCAGAGAAACGCGCGAGTAAAGGCGGAGGGTAGGCTTAAGCACGCCATCGTAAATGGATGCCATGGGGGCAACGCCGTAAAGCAACAAGCCGGGACGAGCCAAATTAGCCACGGGAATTTCATAACCGAGTTCCCCTGCACTGGCCGCTATATGGCGGTAGCGCAAGCGGAAATGCTGCTGCAATTGCTGCACACATTCGGTAAAGAGAGCAATCTCGTTCTGGGTGTACGGTACGTCCTCGTCAGCAGAGGGGAAGTGAGACATCACACCATCCACCCGCAAGTTGGACATAGCTAACAGGGGATTAACCACCTCATTGAGCTGCGAGGGGAGGAAGCCCTCTCGCCCCATACCGGTATCTACCGCCAGATGCACCAAGAAGGTTTTATCATACATGGCGGCCAAGCTGTTAAAATGCTCCGCTTCCTCAAGGGTGGAAATAGTGGCGCACCAGTTATTGAGCACAATTTCTTCTCTTTCTTCCGGGAATGTAGGGCCAAGGATAAACGGTTTGGTACGCACCCCGGCGCGGCTGAGGCGCCGAGCTTCGCCGGCATTGGCAACGCCGAAAAAGGCTATACCATCCGTATCTAAACGGCGTGCTACGGGCTCCAGGCCGTGCCCGTATGCCCCGGCCTTGATAACCGGCATCAGCGCAGTATCCGGCAAAGCTTGGCGCGCAACATCCAAGTTGTGCGCAATGGCTTCAAGGTTCACCTCTACCCAAGCTCTCGGCGGGCTCTCGTGTGTCATGCCGATAGTGTAGCACTTACGGGCAGAATTGTAAATCATAATCTAACGCCCCTCAGGGCAAACGCATTAGGCAACGAACCTTGTAAGTTCTTTATTTACAATGTACAATTTACCATTTACAATTTTCTGATAAAACATCGGCCTGAGTGCAGCACGATGTTTGATGGCCGCAGCATTGCGCAAAAACATGGTTCTCTCGCTATGTAGCCGGGAAAGGATAATGCCTTATGGTGGGCTTTCAGCTGATGAATATTTATATAAGAGCTTGTAAATTCAATAACTTTGTAAATTGTAAATGGTAAATTGTCAATCTGAAGAAAGTGTCATAATCCTAATGCGTTTGCCCTGG
>JAZNGY010000060.1:0-11513 GCA_045576695.1 Akkermansia sp. | reverse complement strand
TTTGATACGCTCATTCTCGGATTTGAAATCCTCCATCACTTCTACGGCGCTGCGAGGGTCGAGGATATGCAGGAGCTCTGTGCTGTATTCGGCTCGGCGAAGTAGGGCGGCTTTCTGATGCTCGTACTGTTCCATCGTCTCGTACTCGTTCATGAAGCTCAGGAGCTGGTATTTGTACTCCCATGCGATGCTGTTGCGCTTCACCTCGTTCATGGCGGCGTTATCGGCGACGGTCTTAGTGGTGGTATTCATGGCTGTTTAAAGTATTAAGTATTAGGCTTTTATCTATGGTTAAAGTATAGCAGACTCAGCACAAGATGCAAGGACTTTTTTACTTTTTCTTTCGTCTTTTTACACTTATTTTCAACACTTTACGCCACCAAGAAAAAGCCAATTCCCGGTTGAGGGATTGGCTGCTGTATGGTCAGATTTTCCAGACTTTGGTCTGCATGTAGTAGGTGCCATTCTTGAGCTTGGCTCCGCGAATCGTGTAGTTCTCTTTCTGAACTTCCTTGTAGTGCTTCTCGGCAAACTCGTGGGCCATGGCCACCAGTTTCTCCTCAGCTTTGTCTGCTTGCTCGCTGGTGCAGATGGTGTGATAGGTCACACTCTCTGCCAGTTCCCGGCAGCTCACGATTTCACCTGCCTTGTTGTGGTATACGGTTGTGATGGTTGCGCTCATGGTCGGATTCAGGTTATGCGTTGATGTATACCTTAGCCATATTGATGACGCTTTCCTCAACCGGAAGCCCGATTTCCTCCATCTTTGCTACGGCTGCAAGCAGCTTTTCGCACTTGCGTTCCAAGTAGTACCCTGTATCGGCGATGTTCTGCTCCATGCATTCACGCTCGAACCGGAAGTCATCTGCAAGGTGCTTGGCGCTCTCTTCATCGAGCAGGCTCATGAGGGTCTGGCTTGAAGCCTCGCGGCGGGTTATTGCTTCCAGCTGGCGCTGGTATTCATCCAGCTTGTCCATCTCCTTCATGAAACTTACGAAGTGGTGTTTGTAGTAGGACAGGACGCTGAACTTCACGGCGTTGTCGATGGCGGGCTGGGCGGTGGTCTTAGTGGCGGTGTTCATGGCTATGTAATATATTAAGCGTTAGTCTTTTGTCTATGGTGGAAGTATAGCAGATTGCGGACAATATGCAAGGACTTTTTTACTTTTTCTTTCGTCTTTTTGCACTTATTTTCAATACTTTACACAACTGCTAAAACTGAATCCTGATGGGAATATTATGCTTCCGGTAATACTCGGCTTCATATTGCCAATCATGCTTGTGCCACTTGTAGGAGCCGTTGTTACCATCCGGCTTGAAGTTGACCAGCACCACCTCAGCATCCGGGTAGTCCTCCCGGAGTAAGTGGTAGGCAATCCAGCCAGTAGTAGGAGAGGCGTTGTTGGTGGCAGTCTTGTATCCGGCGAACCACTTGCGCTCCTTGGCCAGAGCCTTGTCACTCAGGAGGAGAACGTCCTCGAACAGCGAGAAGATTTCCTTGTCTTTGCCGTAGGGGATAAACCAGTTCTTCTCCCGGGCATTCCGGCGCATGATGAGGATTTTTCTGTTCGGCAGCGGCTTGAGTGTTTCGTAAGGCTTTGCGCGGTTGAGGAATACCAGCACATCATCCGGGGAAATCCCCAGCTCCTCTGCATCCACTTTCGGATTGTTGGCAAAGAGCCAGAAACGGGAAGCGGGCTTTGCCAGAAGTTTGGTCTGTTGTGTGGGGCGCGGGAATCGCTTATCCAACTCCTTCTTATGGTGCACGTAGTATTCGGCGTATCGGTGAGCGGGCTCCGGGTCATTGCCTCCATTGAATCGATGCTGTGAGAAAAGCGGGTCGAAGAAGATACCATACGCCCGGAGGTCGCAATGATTTTTGATGCGGGAGAACGACATATCGGTCACACCAAAACTGGCGATGGCCTGAACAAAGGGAATCATGGCCGGACGGAATACCACAAAGGCATGGCTCCCCTTGTTCTCGGCATGATTGGGGACAAGCGGGGTGTACGGATTCTGGCATTCATCCAAGAGGATGGTGTGGCGACCCCGGAAACGGCTCACACCGTTGCAATCCCCCAGACACAGCAGTCCGCAATCGTCCGGGAGCGGATTCTCTGCGAGGAGCTTGTCGAGCTTCCCTTGCGGGTCAGCACAGGGATAGGCATCATCCTCGTAGATAATCAGATACGGCAAGCCGTCTTTTTCTGCTTCCAGAATCAGCCGGATAAAGGTGAGAGCCAGGCTCGAATAAGCCTTGGGCTCGCGTGGGCGGGTCGGTTTCTCCGGGATGATGGGATAAGTTACCGGGGGCATGGTCAGCCCTCGCTCGTGGAAAATGCGGCGCATGAAGCATTGTCTCCAAGGTGACATGGAGATGCAGCGCGTGTTCTTGTTGAGGTCGATTTTCATGGTAAAAATGGGGTTAGCCTACGGAAATGGAGATAACGATGGTCGTGCCATTCAGGCTGATGCTCATGCCGGAGCCTACGGTGCAGCGTTGCGTCATCGCCTTGTCGAACCAGTACTGGGAGGGGCTGTAGTGGGCATCGGCATTGGTGTGGGTACAAGGGATGTTTTGAACCAGCTCAGCGAACCGCTGTCGCAGAAGTTGGCGGGCAGCATTGCAGATGGCTGCTTTGTCGATGTTGGTGCAGTTACAGGGCATAAGAACGGATGGGATTAGTAGTGGATATTGGAGTGAACAGTCGCACCGCTGCCGGAGATAGAGCCGGTGGTATCGGCAACCAATGTGCCATATTCGGTGGTAGCTATGGCTGTACCATTGACGGAAACCGAGTAGCTGATGCTGTTGGCGATAGCCTGAGCCTCGGCAGTAATGGCAGCCTGAATCTGAGCCAGCAAATCACCGCATTGGCAGTTGCAACCGACGGATGAGGAGCTGCCGGGATTGGAATCAACGGAAGAGCCGCTGTTGCTTTCCTTTTCTGCTTCCAGCGCGGCCACGCGAGCTTCTAAGCTGGCAATGCGTTCCTCCAAGGCTTTCAGCTTATCCGCGCAATCACAGCCAGAACCGGGAGTATCGGAACTCTCACCGGAACTGCCCACGCTACCGGAAGAAGAACTCCCCCCAGCAGATGAACTGCCGGGAGGGGTAGAGCCATCGGAGGATGAAGAAGCCTCGGTAGAAGCAGATATGTCGCTGGAGCTGCTGCCCGCAATCGAGCCGGACGCAGACCCGACAATAGAACTGGAAGCACTATCGGCAGCAGAAGCGGAGCCGCTGCCTGATGCTGAGCCCGATGCACTATCGGATTCCGATTCATCATCCGGCTCCCATGCGCTGCCGGGCTGTGTTGAGCCACCTGTAGAACCACCACCAGTTGAACCACTCCCGCCGACTGAATCAGATGCACTATCTTCGAGAGATGCCGAGACGGAAGCAGAAGAGCTCTCCGATGCGGAATCTGATGCGCTGCCGGAAGCAGAATCGGATGCGGACGCACTCGCGGATAACGACTCGCTTGCAGAATCGGACGCGCTATCGGAAAATGATTCCGTTTCGCTTTCTGATTGGGATGCGCTCAATGAGGCTGAATCAGATTCGCTAACACTCGCGCTTTCACTTTCAGAAACCGACATCGACAAAGAAGCTGACGCTGAGGGCGCATCCACGAAAATCGGAATGGTGATGTAGATAACACCCTCCACAATCTCGTTGATGTAAGGACCATCTCCTGAGCCGGAACCCGAGCCACCCTCAGCTTGTGCTGCAGCTCCCTGGGGGAGTCGAGAACCATCCTCTCCCAGAAAGGTAACTGTACCATCATCTTCCAACATGGCCGGAGCATAGCTGACCTCCAGCCCGCAGATAGCCCCGGTAATTTCCTCAAGGGTGTCGGCCAGAGGAATCCTGATGATGCCGGAATCAAGTTCGGGAGTCGAGATTTCCTTATCGAACACAATATCCTCCACCCCGCCAAGCGTGATGACAGGCTCGCCCTCTTCCAGCGATTCCTGTGTGCCGCTGCCATCAGGCCACACGGAATTGGCGCGGCGGAGTTTGATTCTGAGATTTTTGCCATCGGTCAGCCGGAGTCCCTCGCCACAAATCAGCTTCTTGAAGATGAACAAGTGCTCATCCCGCTTGCGGAACAGCCCGGCGGGCTTGCTCTCGTATTCCTCGCTTTCCGGGGCGGTATAGTAGTTGTCTGACTCAACATTGGAGCCGCTTTCGGCTTCCTCCTTGGCTTCCTCATCCGCATCAAAGAGCTTTTCTACCTGAATCGTCTGCAAGTCCAACGTGCCGCAATGAGCCTGATAGATGTGGGCTCGATTAACCTCCTCAATCTTGCGGAGCTGGTAGGAGCCGATAAACACGGACAACACGCCATCCCCTTTGAGATTAGATTCCGTCTTGCCCCAGGGGACAAACTTCTCCTCGGTCTTTTTGATTTCAGCACTAAGGATTTCGCCCTTATAATTCTGCTTGATGGTGCAGTAGATTTTCGTCAGAGCTTCGGAGAACGTACCTAAATCCACCCATCCCTCGGTATAGTCGTAGATGGTCGCACCTTTCGGCACAGGATGCGTCTTGCCCATGTAGTCAAGAATAGCCCCGGCTTTCATCTGGGCAATCTTCGGCCAGTTGCCGTCCGCACTCACTCCACACAGATGCTTAGGCTTCAGGCGCAGTTGGAACGGGACGACCCGGAACTCCTGCAAATCTGTACCGCCCGTTCCCCGGTATTTGGTATCGCGCATATCGGAGCCGGAATACTCAATACTGGAGGTAGACGTACCGTTGCCCGCCATGTTGGCGGCTCTGGCCAGCTCTTTCAGGCAGTCAATCAGTTGATTGAGCCAACGGGCAGATAGCTTTTCGCCCACGCGAACTTTATCGGGAATCTTCATACATCAAGCTCCGTACAAATCCTTATCCCAGCCACCTAAGCCGGAGAGCAGCCATGTGTTCTCGATGGTATAGGTCTTGCCATCGTCATTCATCGAGCAGTTGGAGGACACCTGTAACCACGTGCGGTCTTTGAACTTGGGTGCCTTGGGAGGATTGCCGATAGTGCCGACGGAATCAATATCAGACTTGTCCGAGCGAGAGGTCTGTCGGACGGTATAAGTCGCCATGATGTCCTTATAGGAGGTCACCCCCTTGTTGATGAGGTCGAATGCTTTGCTCCCTGTTTTCAGCAATTTGCCGAGTTGCTTCATGACCGGGAGACCATCGCTATCCAGCTTAGGCTTACCGCTGCCATCCACTTCCGGCACCAATTCCCAGAGGCGAGCACCATCCATGAACGCTTTGAGGTATTCCAACTGACCGCCGGAGATACTCGCCATCTTAGGGTGCGTCAGGATAGGCTGGTCAACCACCGTCACATCAAAGGAGGTCGTAAACTTGTTGCCGCCGATAGTCCATGAACCCTCTTCATCATTGCCACCATCATCAGAATCTTCTTCGCCGGAGCCATCTTCGCCATCAGTATCGTCATCATCCTCTTCTTCCTCTGCCTCAACCACAGGCTTGGAGTAGGTCAGCTTGACGCTGGCCATTCCCGCCACGCCGGGCGTGATAACAGCTTTGCTCAGGGTCACGGATGAAAGGACATCAATGCCGGAATCCATCTCTGGCACAGAGGACATCGCTAAATCTTCCGGGATTTCGTAAGTCAGTTCTACTGTGTCCCCGGTTTCGCGGTCGCGGCTCAGTTCAATCGTCAACCCTGTAATGGTGTAGCCCGTGTTACCGAACCACACCATCCTGTCACCGCCGGAGCCGAATCCTGTTCGCATTGTTGCCATACAAACAGAGTCCCGATGTCAAAATCAACGACTGATAACAGCCTCCACATTGCCCGTGACTTGAACCGTAGGCGGGCGTCTGGTATTGTTGCCGATGCCTTCCAGCAGACGGGTCTGCTTCTTCGTTTCGGAGATGAGAGGGCCACCGATGACAACGGAACGCCCACCACCACCCACGCTGGCGTAGGAGTCTGTGATGCGGGTGCCGGACTGGCGACTGCGCCCCTGTTGCTGTTTCTCGCGTTTTTCCTGTTTCTCCTGCATTTCTTCGAGCTGTTTCTCCAGCGCTACCATGCGCTTGGCTCGAGCCTCGGCATCTTCGAGTCCCTGACGCTGGTATTCTGCGGTAAGCTGGGTAATGCGCTGCTGTTGTTTCAGGATTTCGAGCCGCTTCTCATTCCCGGCAATCTCCGCTTGGAGCATCTTCACGGCCATGTCGTAATCGCGGGCGGCGTTCTGTCGCGCCTGTTCCTGCTTGGCGGCTTCCTCTGCCCGGCGGCGTTCGGTTTCAGCGGTACGCTCTGCTTCCTCACGTCCACGGCGTTGGAGCTCCACAATTTTGTTGTAGGTGGATGCAAGCTTCTCGTAGCGGGCGGTATCGTCCGGTGTGATTATCGGCTTGTTGAGGATGTCCTGCATCTCCTGACGCAGCGTCTCAATCGTGTGGCGAGCCTGACCATAGGCAGTCGCATCAGCAAGGCGAAGCTCAATCTGGGTGTTGGTATCCAGCCCGGAGAGGTAATTCTCTCGCTCGGTTTCCCGCTGCCGCTGTGCCATGTCGTAGAGTTTTTCGCGAGCTGCGGCCAGTTTCTTTTCGAGTTCTGCGGCTTCTTCGCGCTGTCTCCGCAGGGCTTCGGCGGCACGTTCTGCCGCCTGGGCTGCTTCCACCTGCTTAGGCAATGTCTCTTCGTAGTGCCGCTTGCGTTCACGGAGCCGTGCCAGCTGCTGATCGAGCAGCTTTATCACTTCTTCGTCCTCGTCTTTGGCCACAGCCATGCTGCGCTGGTCACGCAAATCTTCCATGCGCTCCTCCAGTTGTTCCATGAAGGACTCGTATTGCTCATGCGTCTTGACCTTTTCGGCTTGTTTGTTCAGGTTTCGGAGGGATTTCTCGAACTCTCGGGTGGATTCTGCGGCTCGTTCTGCCGCTTCGCTGTTGCCCATGAACCATGAATAGAGAGCCCCCAGGGCTTCGCCAATGCCTACGATAATCAGACCGATGCCGGTGCTGACAATGGCCGCTTTTACCGCCACCATCGCCGCTCGGGTTACGGTAGCCATTGTTGACCACGCAATCGACCACGTTACCTTGAGCCCGGCAAGGGTGGAGGACATGGCTGTTTTCAACCCGGAGAGAGCGGTGCGATAGCCTGTCACAAAGGAGGAAAAAGAAAGTCCTTTGATGGTATTACCAAGGGCTGTAAGCTGCGCCCGGAACGACACGGTGCTGGTGGTAGCCGTCTTGGTGTTGCCCACATACATGAGCATGGCGGCGGCTGCGGCAGCAATAACCGTTTCAGCCCCGCCAAGGATGGAGACAAGCTCGCCTATGCCGGAAACAATAGGCGTAATGACGGACACCGTTCCCTCAAAGATGGTGGCTAAGGTCTGCCCGAATTGTTGAATGGTCGGAGTCAGGGAATCTACGTAAGCGGTCAGGTCTGCCAATACCGGGAGTATAGCGGCATTGATGGGTGTACCCATTTCCACAGCCAAGGCTGAAAAGCCATCGGTAAGCGTACTTAGCGCACCTGAGAACGTCTGCGATTGCAGCTTGGTCATGTTCTCCAACAGACCACCGGGACCAGTCAGCTTGTCGAGTGCTGCATCGAGGTCGTCCAGATTGAACTGGCGCTTGGAAATGCCCTTGAATACGTCCTCGAAAGATATCCCTTTCATTTCCGCAATCAGCTTGCGGATGGGAACACCTTGCATTTCCAAGGACTCGGCTACTTCGTTACTCAGCCCGGAGTTCTGCACTTTGGCATAGAGGAACGCCAGTTCCTTGAGTGGCTTGCCGGAAACCGAGGCAATATCGCCGAGCTTGCGGATAACCTCAATGCTCTTCTCTGCTGCCGTACCCATAGACAGCAAGGTCTTTCCGGCATCGGAAATATCCCCGAACTCGAAAGGAGTTTCGGCGGCGTAAACACGGAGCTTTTCTACATACTCGGCAGCAGCGGCGGCATCGCCCATCATGACTTTGAACGCCAGTCCTGTTTGCTCCATAGCGGCAGCAGCCGAGGAGATGCCACCCAGAGTGGCAAACGCTCCCTTTACCGCAGCGATGGCAGCACCGATAGCGGCAAAAGAGGCAGCAAATTGTCCGGCAAGCCCCTGTACTGATTCCTTGGTCTTGCCGATTTCTCCCTTAATCTCGTTCAGAGCGTTCTGCAAGGAAGTGGCATCGCCGGAGAATGTGAATGTAACGTCAGCCATGTCTGGTCAGGTGTTTCAATCGGTTGAACAGGCTCGCCGCTTCTCTGGCTTCATCTTCGGAGACGCTTCGCCATTCGGTAGCAACGCCCTCGCTGAGCCATGCGGCATGCAGGTATTGCAAGGTCTTGCGGAGCGGCATCCACATGATGTATTCCTCCGTCCACCCCGTCGCTTTAGCTATCGTGAAAATCACGGTGGCGTTCAGCGCGGGGTATGCCCGTTTGGGGAGTCAGTAGCATCCGGCTGCGGAATGGCAGATGCAGCTTGCAACGATGCTTGGTCAGCGGACAACGCTGAGGTGATGACTCGCAGTTCTGCCGGGCTGATACTCATGGCAAACTGGGCGGCTTTGCGCTTCACCTGTGATGGGGTGTTGTAGACGGTCTCCATGACTTCATCGAGAGGAGCGGCGTGTACCCAGATAAACTCGGTCAGAATCCCGATGTCGATATTTGTCAATTCGGCATTGCCTGCGGAAAGTGGGTTGCCCAGCTGGCGCAGGACTTCGAGGGAGCCAAGGGAAATCGGACGCAAGGTCAGACCGGATTCGGTGCGAGCCGGGGGCTGAATCATGGAACGATTGTTTTCGTCTTCGCGGGTGGATATGGAAATGGTAGGCATAATACATTGCCGGGATGTCAAAAAATGAAACAAAAGTTTTGGAAAAGGTGCTGGACAGAGTCCAAATAGATGGTATAATGGTGGGGCATCATATATGGCATCATTGAGTGAATGAGCCACCTGCTATCAAATGGGTTGCCTGATAGTAGGAGAAATTATGAAAATAAGAAAATTAAAAGGTCAATATAATGGCTGTAACGTATTGTCCTGTTCTATTTTCAATAGAAAGGACAGAGTAACCATGCGTTATTATATTAACCATATTATTCCCTCCAAATATGGAGATTTAGATGTTTACTATACGTTTGGAATGTTTGGTGTTGGCTACTATTGTGTGGAAGTTGATTCTTTCACGCATTTTTGCGGCTTCACCTTACAAGACCTTATTAATAGGTTGATTTTCCTCGATATAGCCATCTAATAGCCATATTTTGTAGAAGACTCTCTGATTTAAGAGAGTAGAGAATGAGAGTACCAGCCAGCTCTCGTTCTCATATAGCCAGTTTAGTTGTCAATTTGCAATTTCGGCACTCCCCTCGCAATTTTATCCCCTTGTGAACTTGTTAATCAGAATCCCCAACTGGGATTCAGGTATTCCCTCGGGGATAACGAGGGTCTTGTTGCCGCGCTTCACCAGCTCCACCTTGGGAGCATGGCCAATGTGGTGATTGATAAGCGTGCAAAGGTTTCTCATAGCTGCGGCCATGTAGGCAAGCGGGTGGTCATTGTCGGTGCGGGTTATCCAGCCTTTATCCTGCCACCGCGCAATCACCTCGCTGGCTTTGAACTTGCCATCGAGAGAAGATTCATCAAAGAGCCAGTTCACCACGGGCTCGGTATCCCCGGAAACAGAAAAAGCCGGGCGTTCGGAAAAAGGAATCCCCAAGGCTGTCAGGCATGCTGCCAGCATCAGGGATTCGAGTTCTCCATCGCGGGAACGAATGAAGTTCAGAGCATCAGTTGAGGGTTTCTTTTGCATCAGAAATCATAGATGGTGGAAGATACCTCAAAGGAGGCGAGGTCTTCATTTTTCAGTCCGATTTTAATCCCGGTCACGACATTCGTCCCGGTTGAGACGGTAGACAGCCCATGGTCAGGTGCGGCATTCGCCAACACGAGAGTCTGGGCAACCTTGATGTCCGTGGGGTTGTCGCGGGGGATGTAACCTTTCATGGAGACATCGGTCTGGTCATCGTAGAAAATGATGCCGACTTTCTTACCACGATAGTCACGCTGTACTTTGCTGTCCGGCTTATAGTCGATGTCCTGAGACTCCAACAGGATTCCCTGCTGGTCTTCATCGAACCCGAATACGCCGACTGTTCCGATAATTGTAGCCATAATATATTGTCCCGGTGTCAAAATTGCACCACCACCCGGAATGTAGCACTCTGGATAAAATCGTTATCCATCGTTTGTGGTTCTTCGATGCTCTGCAGACTCAGGCTGTACAGAATGAAATCAGCCGCCATGCCGTTGATTGACTCGCGGGTGGTCTTTTTGCCCAGCAGAACGCAGAGCGTGGAGAATTGCTCTCGCATGGATGTTTCCTCTTCTTCCAAAGCGGCACTATGCAGAGCGAGAGTCAGCGAGCATTCCCATGTGTTGTTGCCGGGTATCAATTCGTCATCAGCTACGCAGCTCAGCAGGACGTAGGGCGTGTTAAGCTCGCCATTGCTGATGGGGGTATGGATGGATAAGCCCGGTTTGGATTCCATCAGGAAGCGGCGTGTCGTCTCGGTAAGGGAGTGTGTGTTCATCGGATGGATTTGATGAGCTTTCGTTTCAATGCCCGCAGGTTTCCGTCAAATCCACGTTCCACTTTATCCAGCACGAATGCAGCCCGGCGCATGGTCATGGCTTCATTGTACGGCACGGAGTTAGTGATAATAATGGTGATGCGGTTGCGCTTGCGCGTGATCCGGCAAGCACCCTCTGCAATGCCATGTCGCTTCACCCAGGCGGGAATGCGCGTTGCCTTGAGCTTGTTCGCGGCTGCGTTCCATCCGGCGGCTTCTCGCCCCAGGCTCTTCTTTTTCTTGGCAAGCAATCGCCGCAAGGCTGCATCCTTGCGATAACCTTTGCGGGTGATGCGGTGCGTCTCGAAGTAATGCGTGACTCGCGCCGTCCACTCGCTCTTGGCAGTAGAGGGATTCTTTGTCAGAATCATGGGCATGGTGTTGCGAACCGCCTGAGTCGTGAAGCGTCTCGCGCCCTCAATGAGCGCATCCTCCAGCGACTTTTGCCCCAGGATAGCGAACTTGGCGAGCTTGCGGTCGAGGGATGCAGAATTGATGGTTACTGTTGCAGACATTCCAGAGAGATGAATGGGGTTGATTTCTTGATGCTCATGCTCTCAATCCGAAAGCTCACGCCCTCGTAATAGAGCAAGTCGCCCACCGCAGGGGTGGACGACAGGTCGCTTCGCCGGATTCTCACCGACAGGGAGCGGGTGGGAGAGAAACCTCCCAGCTCCAGCTCCGCTGCCAGCGAGCCCTCGTTGACCAATGCCGGTATTCGTTTCCTGCCGATGGTTATATATGTCGGGAGTTCCTGATGAATGCTCAGGAAGTCGGCGCTCATTTCATCGGCGAGGCTCATGGTCAGGCAGCAGAGGTTACGGTGATACGCTGCAAAGCTGCAGGTCGGATAACCTGATATCCGTACAGGCA
>JAZNGY010000059.1:0-8153 GCA_045576695.1 Akkermansia sp. | reverse complement strand
AGGGGCATGGCGAAGGGCAGGGTGCCCTTCACAGAGGCATCGCTCAGGCTCTGCACCACATCCTGCAGCAGGGGTTCGCCCAGGCTGCCGGGTTCCTTGGTGCGGTCGAGCACGGCAATCTTCTTCACGGTCTTCGGCAGGGCGGCAATCACGTCCTCTGCCGGGAACGGACGGTACAGGCGCACCTTCAGCACGCCGATGTCCTCGCTGAGAGCCTGCACGGTCTCAAGGCATGCTTCAGCGCCGGAACCCATGATGATGATGACGCGGGTAGCCTCCGGGCTGCCGATGTATTCCACCAGGTCGTAGCAGCGGCCGGTCAGCTCGCCGAACTTCTTCATGGCTTTCTTCACAATGCCGGGTACGGCGTTGTAGAACTTGTTCACCGTTTCGCGGCCCTGGAAGTACACGTCGGGGTTCTGGGCGGTACCGCGGATGACGGGTGCATCGGGCGTGAGAGCGCGGGCGTGGAAGGCATCCACCAGGTCCTGGTCAATCATGCCGCGCAGCTGCTCATCGGTGATGTCGGCAATCTTGCCCACTTCGTGAGAGGTGCGGAAACCATCGAAGAAATTGATGAAGGGCACGCGGCTTTCCAGCGTGGCGGCGTGGGCGATGGCGGCCATGTCGGGAGCTTCCTGGGTGGAAGCACCGCAGAGCATGGCGAAACCGGTGGAGCGGGCGCTCATCACGTCGCTGTGGTCACCGAAGATGGAAAGACCCTGCGCGGCCAGGGCGCGGGCGGCGATGTGGAAGACGCAGGGGGTCAGCTCACCCGCAATCTTGAACATGTTGGGAATCATGAGCAGCAGACCCTGGGAGGCCGTGAAGGTGGTGGCCAGAGAACCTGTCTGCAGGGCGCCGTGTACGGCACCGGCAGCACCGGCCTCACTTTCCATCTCCACGATGCTGGGGACCGTTCCCCAGAGGTTCTTGCGGTCTACGGCCGTCCACGTCTCTGCCGATTCACCCATCGGAGAGGACGGGGTGATGGGGTAGATGGCGGCCACTTCCGAACAACGGTATGCCACGGAGGCTACGGCCTCGTTGGCATCTATCGTGCTGTATGTAGTGCTCATAATAATATGGTGTTTGTGAAAATGTCTATCTGCGGGGCTATACCTCCCCGTGTATGAAACGCTTGTTTCACTGCGCATATCATACACCCAAGCGACTGTAGAATCAATCAAAAAAGTTTGAGTGTACTTATATTTTTTGCGGTCAACATCAATTTACCGCACCAGCAGCATGTCCGGATTCTCGTATTTGATGGTTTCCCACCCACCGTACAGTACATAGATAGGGGCTTCGAACCCGAACTCTTTGCGCATGTTGTTGGCGGCAATTTCTGCATTGTTGCATTCGGCAGAGGAGCAGAAAACGACGATGCACTCGTCATTATCCGCCGCTTTTTCAAGGCGCTCTTCAATGCTTTTCAACAGCTCGTCTTCGTTTGTGCCGTCTGAAATGCGGTATGTATTGGTGCCGGAGAGGCGGTTCTTCTCATATTCGGCGTCTTTGCGGGCGTCTAACCATATGATTTTTTTCGGCGAGTATTCTTTCATTAAATTGCGCCAGCAAATGTGGTGCGCCTTGCCGGCCGCTGCCAATTGTTCTTGATTGCACTGAATGCGCCGTGGGGCAAACCAAGTGCTGTCCACCCAAAATAACGTGCTGCCCAGTACCAGTATTACCAGCCCCAGCCATACAAATTGAGTGAATGTGTCCTTCATGCCCTTTTCTTTTAGCACGTTGTCTGCCGCTTGTCAAATCTCATTTTTGTAGATAATTCTACAAAATTAGGGGGAAATTCAGAAATTTGCTTGACTTGAGGCTTCAACTTGCTAACATGATACAGTATCGTATTGAGGTGGACTGTATCCATTTCACTCAAATCTTACACCAAATCTCGCTAATATGAAATTACACTTACCTAAGGGATTACGCAGAGCCGTTATGGCATGCATGGCTGCTCTGGCTTCGCTCTCTACAACGGTTGGTACCGGCATTGTTGCCGGCGGTGCAGTGGCGTTAACATTCGGGTCTGCATACGCTGCAACGATTACGGAGGAAACGTCGTGGTCGTACGATAATGCACATGCGGAGGAAACGAACACTATTAAAGGAACAGTTCTCACCGTTACCGGCGGTTCTCAAGCCGGCACTGTGTATGATTTAGGCACAATCACCGTTAAGGATGAAGGTACCTTGCGTCTTGATGGGTGGGCAGGTGATGGTTCTCTGTCCGACTCCAAAAAACTCAGTTTGGCAACGGGGGGGCGTCCTACCATCGTATCCGATATCACTCTTAATGACAGTACTCTTCTTATTGCAGACGGTTCGTATCAATTTGACGGCGAGCTGGAAATTAAGGGGGAATCTACCATTCAGAACAACTGGTCAAAGAGCCATTTGTTTGATCATATTGTCAGCGATGGCGACGCCGTGTTGAATCTTTCGGTTGTCAGTCACGGCTGGGCTGATTTCGTAGATTATGCTTTCCTTAACGACGGTGATTTTTCCGGTACCGTAAAGATCAACAACAGCTCAGATGCTACCACCTACTTGGTATTGAGCAGCGCTAATGCGTTGGGTAATGGTACTACCCTTGTTGAGACCGGTGACCGTGGTGATAAGAATGTGGTGTCTCTCAATGCCTCGGTCGTGAATCTGAAGGGGCTCACCGGTAATGCTAAGGTGGCTTTGTGCACTCAATCGGGTAATGCCGGTATCAGCGCTTCTACGTTGAATCTCACCAATGCTTCCGGTACATTCAGTGGCACGATTGATTCCGGTGTGACCATGAATGTGCAGGATGGTTCCTTGACCTTGGGTGCCTGTACGATTAACGGCTCTCTGGTGCAGGGGGCAGATGCCGCTATAACCCTGGCCGGCACTATTCATAACACCGGTACTGTAGCTCTCCGCGGTGTCATTGATTTGTCTTCCTCCATGGGGCAAGCCGCAGATTCCAGCGTCAACGGTTTCAGCGGAACATTCTACAAGTTGTTCTCCGATTCTTCAACCGGAACCTTTGATACAACCGCCGTGACCGGTTGGACGGTAGATGGCGTGGAGGCTGCCGGCACCTTCAGTGACGGCGTGTACACCGTGACCGGTGGCTCCGTCAATATTTACACCATAGCAGAGGCCGGTACCACCGTTACGGCATCCGATATCACCGGTGAAACCGGTTACCTTATCAAGGGCGCCGGTGCTACTTTGATTTTGGATGATGTATCTGCCATTACAGATTTAGGCAATGGTGTGGAGGTTGCCGTGGGAGATGGCAATGCCGCCACTGTTGTACTTAGTGGTGTATCTGCCGATTCTACGGATATCGTTAAAACTTCCGGTTCTCTTAATGTCTCCGTTTTGGATGGAGGCGTGCTGAATTTGACTCAATCTACAGGCTCTCCCAACATTGACAGCAGCATAACCATTGGTGCCGGTGGTGTAGTTAACACGACTATTGGTGATGCTATTGGTTACAATGATGGCGCAACCGATAGTATTGTCATGACCGGTGAAGCGGGTAAGCTGGCCACCATGAAGGTTTCTCATCGTCTTACCCAAACAACCAACATTGTGATGAATGGCTATGCTCAGGTGTTGGATGTATCTTCTGCAGAGACTTCTGATACCGACAAAGCTGCATTTGATTCTTTCGGAGGCAGTATTTCTGCTACCGGTACTGATAATGTTATCGCTATCAAGGTGCGTGAGCGTAAGCCCCTTACCATTGATGTGACGTATTATGGCGATGAGCTTAAAATCTCCGGTAAGATTGAGCGTGGTAATACGGACGGTGCAGGTACCATTACCAAGACCGGTGCAGGCCGACTCATCCTCAGCAATGCGGAGTCTTATGTATCCGGGTTGTTCACTGTAGAGGGTGGTCAGGTTCAGGTCGAGAAGAATTTGGAGCTGCGTGGTGGCATTACAATGGCAGCCGGTTCCCGACTGAGTGTGGATAACGGAGCCGTGCTTACCCTGAAGGGCGGGCAGGTTACCTTGGCTGAGGCATTTGATATGGGTGAGGGTACTCTTGCCTTTGCCGGTGATGTGACATTGGATGTTACTGCCTTTACGGATTTTGACCCCACGGTTGCCGGTTCTACCTTGACCTTGGGGCAAATCGGTGCTTTGGATCTTTCCGGCGCTTCCTCCTTGTCTCTTACAACGGCAATTGGCAATGATTTGATGCCTTATGTCTCTCTTGATGAGTCCGGCAACATCGTTTTGGCCATTGTGGGGCGCCAGCTTTCATGGGTCATGGCAGATGATAACAGTTCTGCCTCCCTCGTGACCAATAATCTTGATGTTACCGTCAATTATAAGGATGGTGCATACGAGGCCGTATACAAGAACGGCACCGCTACCTCTGAGGCCATTGCAGATGGCACCGGTACGGTTCAGTTGGTTAAGGACAGCACCATGCTGACGGATTCTGCCACCATTACCTTGGAGAGCGGTACGTACAGAGGTATCAAGTTTATGCAGGTCGGTGGTGGTATGGTTGCTCAGCTTGGCAGCGAGACCGACCAAAAGAAACTTGTGCTCAATATTACGGGTGATGCCTCAGTTACCAATTTCATTGGCGGTGGGCAGGGCCTGCTCGGTTGGAGTAATGGGAGTGCTGATGCTGTTCTGTATACTGATATAGATGTAAATGTGAATACAACCGGCACTGTAACCGGTATTGTGCTCACGGGTGAGGCTAACGCCATGCATACCATCAAGGTATATGGTGATTTGACTGCTAACATAGAGGCCGGTACCATAGGAATCCTCTTGAATGAGGGTGCTGCATACGACGCTGCCACCAATGCTTCTCTTGCGGCCGGTTCTAAAGGCATGTATGTGGAGGGTGATGTTACCTACAACTTGGGTAAGGTTGGCAATGATGACAGTGCACTCACCTTCGCGGGCAATGTGGTTGGTTCCATTGCTCAGATGAACGGTGGTGCCACCGGTTCCATGAAGGGTGATGTTACCATCAACGTTAATAGTGGTACCTACAACAATATATATGGTGCAGGCAGCAAAGCTGCGTTGGATGGCAATGTAACCGTTAACTATAACGGTGGTACTATTAACGGCAAGATTGCCGGTACTGCCGGTGCAACCGTAAGCGGTGTCAGCACCCTCAACATTGGTGCAGCTCTGGGTGCCGCTGCCATTAACATGGATACCTTTACCGCCGTAAATGTGCTCAGCGGTGCAAGCTTGAACTATACCGGCGGTAATACTCTTACCATGCTGCCTGCTCAGCTCAGCGTGGCAGATGGTGGCAGTGTCATCTTTGCGGATGACTTTGTGCTCAGTAAGATTCTGGAGGGTATCGATATGGAAGCCGCCGGTGCTTTGGATGTTACCGGTGTAACCGCAATGTCCATGAAGTTGGCAGACTATGAATGCAACACCGTTGTCAATGAGGATGGCACGATGAACTACAGCTGGGAGCTGATGGATTCTTCCATCTTCACCGGTGTAGACAGTCTGTTGGCTTTGGACTCTAATCTGAGCGTGAAGGACGGCAAACTGACGTATGCCCTGAACAATGTTGCTACGGATTGGGATCCCAACTGGGGCGGTGCAGCATTGGTTGCACAGCCTGCGGCAGATGCGATGATTGAGGTTACGACCCAGGATAATGTCATCGGTAATGCCGGTTACACGGTTGATGGCCTGGTGGCCATTCGCTTGCTGGATAACGGTGCTGCCGGTCTCAACCAAGGTACTTGCGATAACCCCAATGGTGTCTTTGGTGGCGGTTATGATGTAGGTCAGGCAGCCGGTTCCGTAGTAAATGCAAATGTATGGATTGATGCACAAGGTGGTTGCTACGGTACTATTACCGGTGGTAACATGGCCGGCAACTGGAATGGCCCCAGCGCTTCCTCTTTTGTCGGTGATACGCATATTCTCATTAAAGATGACCCGACCGATGAAGGGCGACTCTATGTAGGCCTTGTAGTAGGTGGTAACTTTGCAGACGGTGAGGATACCGGTGATAATGGAGCCCGCTTTACGGGTGATACCTATGTATCCGTGTATACAAATGATGTTGCGGGTTCGGTATATGGTGGTTCCGTCAATTTCCACGGTGCTGTCTCATACTTCAACGGTAACACACATGTGTACATCTACACACCTTTGTCTGATGATGGTGTGGTATACCGTAATGAAGGTGATTCTATAGTGGGTGGTTCTTTCAGCAATAATGGTACACACAAGTTCGCAGGCTCCACAAACCTTACCATTGATGTAACGGACTATGTCGGTTCTCTGGACGGAGCCGGGGCTACCTATTATGAAGACTTTGATAAGAAGATTATAGGTGGTTTCAATCTGAACAGTGCAACGGTGGTGCAGACAGATGGTGATGTGAATCTTTCCATCATCGGCACTACGTCGAAGGGTACAGTGGTAAGCTTTGCTGACAACGTATACGGTGCCGGCTATATGAATGCTGCTGCTAACACAACAACGGGTGATGTGAAGATGACTATCACCGGTGGTGAGTACAAGGGCCTGGTAATGGGCGGTGTATATGCCGCTACGGGTAACAGCACAACCGTTTCCGGCGATATCAGCGTAAGCGTGAAGGATGCCGAGTTAGAGGGTGATTTGTACGGTGGTCATCATGTTCACGGCACAGGAACCGCTACCATCAACCTGGCAGCAGGCGATATTACCTTGACCGTTGACCAAACCGAGGGTGGTACCTGCACGGTGGGTAATGTTATCGGCGGCTCTTTTGTGGAGCGCGGTGCCGGTGAAAACCAGACCCTGACCCAAGGCAACATTGTTGTGAACCTGAATGGTGGAACTATCGGTGGTGATGTTTATGCCGTGGGTGTTGCCGGTAGCCCGAATAGCGGTACGGCTTCCACCATGACAACGGCTTCTACGACGGTAAATGTTGGTAGCGATGTGACATTGACTAGTGGTAAGACCATTTCCGGTGGCCATAAGGGAACCTCCGGTACCAACTGGTCTGTAACAGGGACTCGCAAACTGGGCTTTGTAGATGCTGCCACCTATACCAACCTCTCCGGGGTCAACTTTGTGGACTTTGATGAGGTGGAGGTAGTATCCGGCGGTACGGCAAGCGTAGCTTCTATTTCTATCGGCAATAAGGGCTTCACTAAGTCCGGTGCCGGTACGTTCAATGTAACGGATACCGCTTTGACGACGGATTCCGTAACCATGAATGGCGGTGTCTTGAATGTTGCTTATGGTTTCAGTGCCTCCTCCGGCCTCACGGTTACCTCTACGGCTCCTTCAACCTTGAAGAGCGGTAAGGACCTGACCTTGGCAGCACTCAATATTGACCTGACCGGTGCAACCGCCGGCGCAGGTGCCTACATAGATGTAACGGGTGCCGTGTCCAACTCAGGCAAGATTGCCGTATCTCTTACCGGGATAGATACCTTGACCGGTGAAACTTACGTGTTGGTCAACGCTACCTCCACCTCCCTGGTAACATCGGATCTCAACGTCAATCTTAATGGGGTAGAGGCACCCGCCGGCATGGAATATGTGGTTGAGGTTGTCGGTTCTCAGATTATCTTCCGCCGCAGCTTCTTGAGCAATTGGGTATGGGAGGGCGATACCGATGGTGAAGGTATGGTATGGTCTGACAGCTCCGAAAGCGGTTGGCGTGCTGATGGCGGTACCCCCACAGGGCAGAACGTGTACTTCTCCACCAGCGGTGAAGGTGTTGTAACTGTAAGCGGAGAGGTCACCCCGTCCAATATGGAAATCTCCGGTGGTGAGTATACCTTTGTTGCCGATGCAGAAAACGGCGGCTCCATAAAGTTGGGCACAGACGGTGTGCTGCGCATCGACACCGCTGCAACCGTTGCTTTGGCCACGGATAACGATGAGTTGGGCGGTACCACCGACCTTAAGGGTAAGCTGGTGCTGCAGTCCGACAACGCCATCGGTAACTCTGCACTTCAGTTCAACGGCGGTACGCTGGTGTACGATACCCTTACGGATGACGAGGGTAACAAGACCCATATTTCTACCGATTTGAGCAACCAAGCCGAACTGGCAGTAGACTATGACGGCGCGGTCAAGATTCAGGTGGTAGATGCCGAAAACAACGTGGTATGGGGCACGGATGCAGAAACCTCTGCCGA
>JAZNGY010000058.1:0-8688 GCA_045576695.1 Akkermansia sp. | reverse complement strand
GCTGCTATGGGTATGGCTCTCTCCGGCGATGTGGAGCGCCAGTTGCGTTCCATCCGCAACCGCACCACCACCATGGGTGTCAACCAGTGCGTGGTGAACGAGGGTATGCCCTACTTCAACGCTTGGGTGAATGCTGAGGGTAACTTCGGCGAGATGGATAAGGATGGCCTTGCCTCCGGCTACAAGCTCGACAGCTGGGGCGGTACCGTCGGCTTCGATGTTGACGTGAACCCCAACCTCACCCTCGGTTTGGCCCTCACCGCCATGTACGGTGACCTCACCGTGGATGGCCCCGACATGCTTGACGGCGATATGGACACCCTCTACGTGAGCGCCTTTGCCCGCTACTCCAGCCGCGCATGGACTCACACCTTCATCGGTACCATCGGTATGATGGACGCTTCTTATGAACGTACCGTTAACTACGGTGCCGGCAAGAGCTACACCGCCGAGGGCGATACGGACGGCATGGCCTTCGGCCTTATGTACGAGGTAGGCCGCGTATACGCTATTGATGAGGATGGCGATGCCTGCTGGCAGCCTGTATTCAATGTAGCCTATCGCCACAGCACTGTGGGTGGCTACACCGAAAAGGGCACCGACGCTGCGCTTAAGGTAGACGACCAAACGCTTGACACCATCACCTTGGGTGCCGGTGCTCGCGTGCAGGCCGTTGTGGGTGAGAATATCTTCAACCGCACCTCCGTATTCGAGGCCCGCGCCCTTGCCAAGTTCGATATCGGCGACACCGCCTCCGAGGCAGACGTTGCCCTTGTCAACGGCGTCGGCCATGGCACTGTTGAAAGCGCAGAGCTGGGCGCCTTCGGCGTAGAACTCGGCGCCGGGCTCTCCGTGCCCGTGGGCGATGAGAACGACGGCACCATCTTCTTCGATGTCTCTGCCGAGCTCCGCAGCGGTTACACCAACTTCAACGGTACCGTGGGCTATCGCATCAACTTCTGATAAGGTAGCTTAAACACTCAGCGCAATTTCAATCCCCATTCCTGCCCCTCGCGCAGGAATGGGGATTTTGCACAAAAAACATGCGCCTTCATTTCCTTTGCTGCTATGATGAAGATAAAAATAGCGAATATGCGACAAAGTGTATTTTCTACCTTGACAAAGTTAAAAAATAAAGCTACATTAGAGTAAAGTTGTATCGTATTTGTATGAAAACATTATCGTTATTCTCTCTTATATTGGCAGGTGGTATAGCCTTGGCTCCCTCCTTGTATGGATATTACGATGTCAGAACCATACCCGGGCGCGTAGCAGAGTCCTCCAATGCGCGGCAGTTGTTGGAAGATGCCCGCGCCGGAGATGTGGATGCCATGCGCCAGCTCGGCAAACACCTCATCGATGGCACCGTGATGAAGCGCGATTTGAAAAACGGCGTTCTCTGGCTTAAAAAGGCAGTAGAGGCCGGTGATGACCGCTCGATGCTACTGCTGGGCGATTTGTATTGCCATGGCCGTGGCGTGTCTAAAAGTGAGAAAAAAGCCGTAGAACTATACATGCAGGCAGCCGAGGCCGGTAATAAAAACGCCGTAAAACGCTTGGAAAAATTACCACTCAAGTCCGCCGTATCTTGGTGGGAGTCCCGTGCGGAAGATGGCGATAAAAAGGCCGTCTTAAAATTGCTGCGAGCCTACGCCACCGGTAAAGGTTTGCCGAAGGATATGGAGAAAGCCCGCGAGTACTACGAACTTGCCGTGGAAGAGTGGCCCGAGGATACAAAGAAGATTCTCAGCAAATTGACCGAGGAGCAAAGAACGGCCTTGGTGCCCCCGCCTCCCCCCGCCAAGCCCGAGCCCATCGTCCAGACCCCGACTAAGCCTGCCAACCCCCAAACATCGGCTCCTGTCCCCTCTGTAACCGATTGGAAGTATGTACGCTGCGATAGTAAGTACTGTCTCGATGCTACTCAATCAGAATGTGAAGAAATGTATCGTTATTTTTTAACCCAAAGTAATGAACAACTCTATATTATAGCGAACGACTATAATGCCGATGTCGTTCCCATAGTAGCCTACAAAGCACTCTGCTGTTTTCTGCTGGGAGAACGCAACAGATTGACTCTTATGTCAAAATATGGGGTGACCTCGGCGCAATTAAACAGAGAATATGGCCAATTATTATCAGAGTTCAGACAGCTTGTCACCAGAATATATAAGTTATGGGAGCAATATCCCAATTCTGAGAATTCGACGACTGCCATAGTAATGTTGACCATTATCATGGACTCGCATGCCTCTACAACACCCCCTGACGATTTGCTCAAAAAATGCTTTGCTAAAACCTGCGAGTCTTTCTTGATGTTGACCGATATGTTCTTGAGTAATATTCAATCATCAGATGATATTGGGGCGGCTCGGGTAGCATGGAATTTTTATTTAGGATATACTAATCTTAAAAGATACCTTCAAATGAATAAACCGGGGCTCTCCCATGTTGCTGATCTAAAATTGTATGATGAGTGGGTCGACCGTATATCAGAAGAGTGTAGACGTATTAAGCAGGCCAATTATTACGGCTCTGACGACATCAAGAAAGCTATCATTAACATATACGGCCAATAAACTATAACTATTAATAAATAAATGAACACTCACAAATTATTTTGGCTGGCAGGGTGCAGTACGCTTATTGGCGGGGCTCTCATGTTGTCCTCTTGTAATGAACAAGCGCCTGCTCCTCAGGCTACAAAGGAAAAAGTGGCTTCAGCTAAGAAAAAATCCGCAAAAAGAAAGTCGAAAGCTTCTGAAGAAGAGGCCCCTTTCTTGATTGGTGATGCCGATTGGATGCAGTTTTGGAGCAATCGCCATTATGAAGGAAAGCAGAAATTCACTAATAAGAATGACGCTATACAATGTTGCAAGGAAAGTGCAGCAGAGGCCATTTATTGGCTGAATGCAATGCTTGAAAAGCCCGATCTTGCACAGGCGGGTTTAGGAAAGGTCACTGCCGCATACGCCCTGCGTTCTCTTGCTGTTATAGAATTGTTGACTAGGTATCAATTAAGTGAGGAAGAATGTAATAGCATTACGAGAGATGATGATGCCCATGCTCAAAAGATTAGGTATTATACAAAACAATTGGTTGCATTGCGGGCAGAACTCAAAGAGGTCGAACTTGAGGAGAATATAAGTTTTTCTCAAGTGTCGGAGCTGCTGGGGCTACAGTTCGTTGTTGATAATGTGAGTGTCGCTGAGTACTACTACAGACATTCTCCGGTACAATGTGAACTTGCCGTATACAAAAATGAATATATACAGTGTGTGCAAGCGTATGAGCAAAAGAAACGCTCTGCCAAGTAAATTAATGAATGCTTATGTTTCAGAATCTGATAGATGTTTGGAATTTTAATCCTATATGGGCGGTACTTGGTGTTAGTGGTTCATTGATGATTTGTTCTGAAAATGATACCGTTAAAGGTATATCGTTTATAGTGACGATTATTTGCGTTTTTATGATTTTTTAAGGCGGTGTTTAAGCTTGAAGTTGATGAGATAGGTAAATTTTAATTTACAATTTATCGGGCTGCCACATCTACAAACTGTAAACGCGTGGGCATCATTAGAAACATGAACACTTAATCGGAGTTTGTCGGACAGATGGCTCGCGTAAGCGAGCGGAATTTTTGAGCCCCGCGTATGCGGGGCGGCAAGAATCTTAGCCGGAGCGTGAAGAGAGCCCGCGACAGCGGGCGAACGGAACCTCCGGTTAAGATAGATAAAAAATGGGAGCCCGTTGAAAACGGTGGCGACAGAAAGGCGTGGCTTTGCGTTTCTCGTATGGTCAACATATTGAACTGCAATATCATTTCAGAAAATCAATAACGGAGTAATTCACCCGCTTTTTCCTTTTGCTACGGCTATTCTGTCACCGCCGTTTTCAACGGGGTTCCATTCATCTTGTACCACCGGCTAAGCTTCTTATCGCCCTAACCGGGGCTCTTGAATTCGGTTCGCTGCGCTCACATCAAACAGCCCCACAAATTTCCATTTGTGGGGCTGTTGCACTTAAACTCAGCTATCGGCTTTTACGGCGCTTCAGAATTTTCTGCGGCGGATGATGCTGCGCATTGAGGGGGCGTTTTCTTGGTCGGCATACATTTTTTCTTCGCGTTTTTTCTGCTCTTGCTTGGCGAGGTCGTATGGTGTCATGCCGTCGTTATCTTTGGCTGCAGGGTCGGCACCGGCCTTTATCATATCAGAGTATAAGCCGGGGCGCTCCTCGATGGCTGCGTAGTGAAGGGCTGTGCGGCCTTTGTTGTCGCGGGCATGCAGGTTGGCACCGTGCTTCAGCAGCGTGTCGAAAATACTGCTATTATTAGCCAGCATGATAGGCGTGGTGCCCTCTGTAGTAGCGGCGTTGGGGTCAAACCCCATTTGCAGTAGATAGGTGACGGTTTCTTCGGAATATGTGAAGTCTGCGGCTACGTGCAGGGCGGTGCTGTTTTGTTTGTCAACGTGGTGCGGGTCTACCCCCTGCGCAACGAGGAACTTCAGCAATTTTACATTACCGGAACGCACTGCCTCAAGGAAGAGATTCTTGCCTGCCTTGTTGACGGTATGCAGATTGGCCCCTTTGCTCAGCAGCCATTTAACATTGTAGAATTCACCTTGCTCTGCGGCACGTTGCAGGGGGGTATCTCCATACAGATCGGTAGCCTCTACATCCAACCCCTGTGCTACCAGGTATTCCATAATCTCAATGCAGCCATCCTGCGCTGCATTGTGTAACAGTGTTGTACCGTTAGAGAAACGGTAGTTAACATCTGCCCCTGCCTGAATGAGCATTTCCAAAATATCCTTAGATTCATGTCTTATGGCATAGTAAGTAGCGGGCGAGTCACTGTCTTTTGCGATGATGTTGACATCTGCGCCGTGCTGCAGAAGAATGCTCACTGCTTCCTTATGACCACCGGCCACGGCGTCTGTGAGGGCGGTATCACCGTCATCGTTTGTGGCATTAAGAGGGGCGCCGGCGTTGCAAAGCAGGGCCAGACATTGCGTAGCGGAGGAGTTAACGGCCACATGCAGCAGGCTGTTGCCGTTTTTCTGCTTTTGCGTGGGGTCTGCCCCATGCGCGAGCAAGAGTTTAACGCAGTCTGCATGGTCATTTTCTACAGCTGCGCTCAGAGCCGTTTCCCCGGAGGGGGTAATGGCATTTGCCGGGGCGCCGTGCTCCAACAAAAGTTTGGCGCATTCCGCATGCCCGCCGCCGGCGGCTTGCATCAATGCTGATTCTGCATGGTTATTCGCCTCATCTGCCAAGGCTCCGTTAGCTAAGAGCAGGCGCACGCAGTCTGTATTACCTTGTGCTGCCGCCAGCATGAGGGGTGTGTCGCCCGACCCGTTGCGCACTTGCACCTTGGCACCGGCATCTATCAACAGTTGCAGGCATTCTGCGTTGCCGTATTGCGCCGCAAAACACAGTGGCGACATACGGTCGTCGTCTCGGGCGTTGACTTTTGAGCCGGCATCCAGCAGCAGCCGTATGCAATCTGCAGAGCCCTTGGCCGCTGCCTGCATGAGGGAAGTGGTGCGTTGGCGGCGGGTATACGAATCTTTTGCACCGTGCTCGAGCAAGATTTTAACGCATGCTGCATTGCCGTTGCTTGCCGCCTGCATAAGCGGGGTACATTTGCTTTTATTAGCCAAGGTAGCATCTGCGCCGTTTTCAAGCAAAAGTATGGTGCTTTCCGTGTTGCCGCGCAGGGTAGCCAGCAGTAGCGGGGTGTTGCCGTCGTTATCTTGGGCGTTAACATTGGCGCCATGCGCTATCAGCAGGCGCATGTTTTCAATGCGGCTGTGTTGTGCAGCCATCAGCAGGGCTGTTCTGCCGCTCAGGGCACGGGCATTGGCATCTGCGCCTTTTTCCAACAGCATGCGGAGCAGGTCGGGTGTTGCAAGCGTGGCTGCTGCCATAAGGGTGGTGTTGCCCCTGGCGGTGGCTGCCGTTAAATCTGCCGTAGCCGGTAACAGCTGCTCTATGCAGGCGGTGTTGCCAATCTCTATGGCAAGCATAAGCGGGGTCTTCTCTTTGTGGGCATCTGCAGCGGTTGCGGCGCCGGCATCCAACAACAACCGGACACACTCTGCATGCCCTTGGGCGGCGGCAGCTGCCAGCGGTGCTGTTGTGTCTTTTTCCGTGCTGTTGGGGGAGGCCCCGGCCGCCAGCAGCAGCTTAACACACTCTGTGTGCCCCTTGCGGGCGGCTAAAGTCAAGGCCGTTTCTCCGCGCGGGTTGATGGCGTCTACCGTGGCTCCCTTGCTGAGCAGGTAGCGCACGACCTCCGCGTTGCCGGACTCCGCCGCAAAGTGCAGCAAGCGCATTTCACGCGGTGTGGCTTCGTCTTTCTCTTTGAATTTGGTGAGTGTTTTAACAAGGCGTACACTGTGCCCCACGGGGGAATTTGCGGATACCCCGGCGTCCACCAATTTCATGATGCCACGGTAGCAACTGTTGTTGCAAAGGTCATAGAGCAGAGAGCCGTGTTTCTCGGCGTCTGTCCAATCGATGTCGGTACCGGCTTCTCGCAGTATGGCTGCCGTTTCCTCTTGCCCGGCTATGATGGCCATGGCTAAGGGGGCTCCGAGGCTTGATTTCATGTCTGCCGTACCCCCCGCAGCCAACAACAGCCGACAATGCTCGGTATGCCCCATCAAGGCAGCGGCGGCAAGAAGCTCGATGCTTCGTGAATCCTCTTTCAAATCATCTCCACACCATTGCAATAGCTTTTTGAGGTCGGTGGGGTCGGGGTTGAGTACAGCGTATTCCAAGGCGCTTAAACCGTGCTCGCTTTCCCAAACAGCGGCTTTGATATCATCCGGAAAGTCGGGCAGGGCGGGCACGGCGGCATCTGAGCCCAAGTAGAAGTTGAAGACCCCGCTTGCTTGCTCGGGGCATATTTCGATATACAGCTCATCCCCCTGTGTGGCGCAGAAACTGAGGGCACCATGCACGTACTCTGAGGGGGCAGCCGGTGTTACGGCGAGCTCCACAATTTCGTTGCCTTCTTTGCGGTAGATACGGCAGTGGTGCAGCGGCCCGGCATTGGTGCGGAACCCTGCGGTGTAGGTGGCAGTGTGGGGGGCGGCAATGCGGTACCATACGTTGGGTGCGGTGCCGGGTGTGGTATCATGCGTGGCGTTGGCCGTGCTGCCCCAAAGGCGCGTAAAATGGTTGCAGCAGAACATGTGCGGCACGTGCTCCATGCATGAGATGAGGGTGAGGAGAAAGTCTGCTCTATAGGTAGCGCATTCCTCAAAACGCGCTGCATAGTAGGCTGTGGTATACAGGGGCGGTATCTCAAATGCGCGCGATGGCGAGTCATTGAGCACGGCGGTGGCAGAGCCCTCTCTGTACCCTGCTACCATGGGCAGCGACATCAGGAAGCATCTGCGGTTGTCTGCCTGTGCATGACCGATGGTGTAGGTAACCCCGTCTTTCTCGAAGGTATCGGGCGATGAAAGAACGCACAGATTGCGGAATTGGCCGCCGCGCATGTCGTGTTCTCTGCGGTCTTCATAGCTGAGCAGTGTGACGGCGCCGTGCTGTTTATCCACAGCCCCGGCTGCAAAGGGGTACAAGCCGCACCACGGTTGGGTGTTCTGTGTGGCACAGTGGCCACCCCCGAACAGGTGTGCCAGCTCATGCGCAATGGTGAAGCTGCATTTGGTGTTGACGTGGTTGGTCTGTATGACATCCACCTCAGCCAAATAGGCGTCTTCTTGCGGGTTGGGGGTGATGCCCCCCACAAACTCACCATACATCCCCACGGTGTAGGCTTGCCCCGCGAGGCCGTATCGATTCAGTACCCCCAAATCCAATACCAAGTCGGCTTTGTATTGGTTTCTCAGACTATCTGCCACGCCTATATCGCGCAGCGTAGTCTCGGGTACACTGTAACAATACACCCCCACAATGCGAAACTCTGCGTACTCTCCCAAACGAGAGTTTTGTATCAGCTGCCTGATTTCTGCTTCCGCCTGTGCTTGCAGTTTTTCCGGGGATTGAAACACCTCATTCATGTGGTAGGTGTTGATGGCCAATAATACATCCACCACGGCTTTGGGGGCGGGTTGTGATGCTGCCTGCGGCAGCGGGTGGCGGGCTCCCTCCTGTGCGTAAAGAGGGGCGGTCAAGATGGCTATGCTTGATAACACGTGGGGTAGAATGTTGTGTTTCATGCCCCTCATGGTAGCATATATTATAGCCTGATGGCAAGTAAATACTTTGCTTTGGCACTCATTGCGTATAAAAAGCTTTGTTTCAGTTATCAGTTGATAGATGCAACTGCCCGACCAATGGAAATTTGTGGGGCTGTTTAGTACGAGCGATAGCGAGTCGAATTCCTAAGCCCCGGTTAGGGGCGATAAGATGCTTAGCCGGTGGTGCAGGGAGCCCGCGACAGCGGGCGAGCGGAACCACCGGTAGTGATACAAGTTGAATGGAACCCCGTTGAAAACGGCGGTGACAGAATGGCCACCGCAAAAGGAAAAAGCGGATGAATTATTCCGTTATTGATTTTATGAAATGATATTGAGGCTCAATATTTTGATGGTCGTAAATCATAAAGCCACGCTTTTCTGTCGCCGCCGTTTTCAACGGGGCTCCTATTTTTTATCTATCTGAACCGGAGGTTTCGTTCGCCCGCTGTCGCGGGCTCTCTTCACGCTC
>JAZNGY010000057.1:0-13115 GCA_045576695.1 Akkermansia sp. | reverse complement strand
AACTCTATTATTGCTTGTTTGCTCATTTTGAGTGACATGTGTATATGTTAGTACCTGATTTATGAGGCATCCAGCTTTTCACGTGTCAGCCAAACTCGTGGGAAGTGTCAGTTCGGTGACTGTTTTTTTGAGGCAATGCGTGCTAACGGTCAACGAGGTGATGACGCCTTAAATGCTTGCAAAAAATCAACTTAGATGGCATACTCGGCAACGTGTCGACAGTAGAATCGAATAAGCCGTGGTGTAGATTTCTCTCTCTCTTGGGAGTTGATGTATTGCTCGTTACATTGAGCTGGGCTGCCTTGTTTGCTGCGCTTTTCCGTGTTGCTTACATTACATGGGAACCGATGTTGTTGATGTGCTGTTCTGCATGGTGTTATACGTTGTGGACCCGCGTATTACGTTTGGGCACAGCTGAAGGGGATAAACGGAAGCGTTTGTATTATGAAGCATTTAAATGTGTGCTTCTTCTTTTGATGTTAAGTGCGTTGGGTTGTACTTATTGGTTGTTGTTTTTTTGTGTAGGGCGGTGTTATATTCTTTATATAACGATATCGATTCTTTTTGTGTTAATGGCGAGTGTGCCGGGGTTGAAAAAGTTTCCCTATTACCGGCAATTTTTCTTATCGGCGGCATTGGTGTTTACCTGTGCAACGCCTGCATATTATTTCAGTTTTCCGTACTCGTTTTTGCGCATGCTGTCCTCTTTATACCTTTGGGAGGTGATTTGCTTATTCTGGGTGTTTAATGTGGTGCGGGTGCATCTGAAAGAGGTAAACTCGACCGAGTATCGCAATATTCGTGCTCAAGTCATATTGATAGGGGTATATGTTTTCAGTTTCCTGTCTTGTTTGTCACATGCCGTTACGGATTATGATTTTCGTTTTAGCAGCATAATATGCTTGACCTCTATTATTTTATACGTTTGTATCAGCTTGATGCGCAAGTTTGCAAGGCTTTCGCTTTGCTTTGAATCACGTTTTGCGGTGCTGCTGCCGGCGCTTATCGGGTTGTTGTTATATGCGCCGCAAATATGGTTTGCTTAGCCTTTATTAAGGCAACGTGTATACCACAGATGCTCTCCGTCAAGTTTTATTTTGTTGCTTGTATCGTCCGCAAATAAGCGCCCGGTTCCTAAACCGTGCATGGTGTCGGGTGCTACAAAGCCACACCATTCAGCCAGGGTTTCCAAGCCGATATGGCTTTCTAACGCAGAGTTAATCCACCATGCTGCACCTTGGTCTTCTGCCTGCTTGGCCAGGTTTTCCGCTGCGAGCAATCCGCCATGTAATGAGGGTTTTATGACAATGGCTTGAGGGCGTATGGTTTCCATTAACTCGGTTTTGTTACAGGGGGCCAGCAGTTCTTCATCCAATGCAATGGGCAGGGGGGAATAGCGGCACAATTCAGCCATTGCTTTCCATTGACCGTGTTTAATGGGTTGTTCAATGAAGCTGATGCCCAAGCCGGCCAATACCTCGAGCTTTTTAAGCGATTCTTGAGGCGTCCATGCGCCATTGGCATCAACCCTGATATCTGCGGTCGGAAAAGCACGGCGTGCTTCTTGCAGCATTTCGGTTTCTCGGGAAAACGGGTGCGCGCCAACTTTCATTTTCAGACATGTAAAACCGCCGGCAACGGCTTTCTGCATATTGGCAAGCATGGCGTCAATACCTGCCATCCAAATAAGGCCATGTATTCGTATGCCAACTTCACCCCGAGAGAATGGGGTATTCCAGCGGGGGCGGTTCGGAGTGTTGAGGGCAAGCAAGGCAGATTCCATCCCGAAGCGAATGGGGGAAGGCATGCGCGGCAACGCCAAGCTTTTGTGCTGCTCTACCTCACTGCACCAATGCTGCATGATGGCGGGGGTAAGCTCTGCCAGCAGACCGGGCATGATGCAGCATTCGCCTTCTGCCGTAGCATTGCCGCTTTGCGCGGTTATAATGTAGGTTTCTCTGCATTTCAGCGCACCTCTGGATGTAGTGGCAGGGGTGCGGAAATGCAGAGTACGGCATTGCCAGCGCAAGTTGATGTCTTGCGGTAATTGCGTTAATAGAGCTTGATTTATATGTACCATTAAGGCATTTTGGGGTATTGCGAGAAATCGGGTTTTCGCTTTTCCAAAAAGGCTCTCGACCCTTCGTGTGCTTCATCGCACATGTAGAACAACATGGTGGCATCACCTGCGAGCTCTTGTATGCCGGCTTGTCCATCCAACTCGGCGTTAAGACCGGCCTTTATCATGCGTAAGGCAATGGGAGAGTGCTGCATCATTTCTTCTGCCCATTGTACATATTCATCTTCAAGACTTTCAAGCGGTACTACTTTGTTGACGAGCCCCATTTCCAATGCTTCTTGTGCATTGTACTTGCGGCAGAGGAACCAAATTTCTCTTGTTTTTTTCTGCCCGATACAACGTGCCATATAAGATGAACCGAAACCGGCATCAAAACTGCCTACACGCGGACCTGTTTGGCCGAAAATTGCGTTTTCTGAGGCGATGGAGAGGTCGCACACCACATGCAAAACGTGTCCGCCGCCTATGGCAAAGCCGTTTACCGCGGCGATGACGGGTTTGGGGAGCGAGCGTATTTGTTTTTGCACATCCAGCACAGATAAGCGAGGAATGCCCTGTTGGTCTACATAACCACCGTAGCCTTTGACATTCATATCGCCACCGGCACAAAAAGCAACATCGCCGGCCCCGGTGAGCACAACCACTGCAATGTCTTGCATCTCTCTGCAAAGGCGCAGAGCATCGCTCATTTCGGCCGTGGTCAGTGGTGTAAAGGCGTTGCGATAGCGTTCTCTGTTGATGGTGATACGCGCAATGCCGGCGTATTGCTCAAAAAGAATTTCCTCGTACTGTTTTATTGTTGTCCACTCTCGTTTCATTTTTAATGTTCTGAATAAAAGTTCTTTAAAATTGCGGCATCCTGTTGAGCATTAGTGAAAGCTTCTACAAACACCGGTCCTTCGTTGTATTGCATCAAAGCGGGGAGTGCTTTTTGCCAATCCGGCTCATTCGATACGCTGTAATATCTGAATCCCTGCGCTTTTGCCCAAGCTTCTGCCGTGGTGTGGTGCGGGGCATTGATGCAGTCGAGATTCGGTGCGCCGATAGTGGTGAATATGCCTCCGCAGCCATTGTTCAGCAATAATATACGTAAGTTTGTGGGGATGTTGTTTAACCACAGGGCGTTCATGTCATAGAAGAAACTCAAATCTCCGATGACGAGAAACTGCGGGCGGTTATCCCCGGTAGCGTAGCCAATAGCTGTAGAGAGGGAGCCCTCTATGCCGTTGACCCCGCGATTGCATTCTACTTGCACGTCAGCGGGCAAGGGGAACAATCTTGCATACCTCACTGCCGAGCTGTTGCCCAAGTGCAAAACAGCCGGAGATGGCAGGTTTTTCATGATGTCGCCTACCATGCTGATGCCACAGTGCGGTGCGTGAAACTCAATGGGAGGGGTAAGCCATAAGCGTCTGTACGCTTCGTCTCCCTCTTCCGCAAATGCACCCAGTAACTCCAGTAGCTCGCTTTTATCGCCCTCAATCACGCGTGTTAAACAACAAAATGTATCGCAGACTTCGCCATCTGTGCTGAGATGCCAATGCTCTGTAGGTGGATTTTGGCGCAGCATGCGCTTTAAGCGTTTGGAGATTGTGTCACCCCCCATCGTGATTAATAAATCGGGTGAGGGTATGTCGGGGAAATTGCCGTCCGGTCCAATCAGCGTGTCGGGGCGCGTGCAATCTGCTACTGCGCAATTGCTCAGGTGCTCTCCCACCAGGGCAAAGCTGTGGTCTTCCATAAGGGCTGGCGGAAAATAGGGGGCCTCATCCATTTGCCCCATCAATATCATGCGCCGAGGCAGTACTGCGGTAATTTCAAGCAATTCTTGCTCTTCATCGGCAGTCATGCTTGCCAGTTCCGTGCGGCGTATAATGCGGGGTCTTGGTAACGGCTCCTCCGTCATCTGAAAAAGAGGCTCGCACAATGGTAGATTGATATGTACAGGCCCGCCGCCTCGGTGCGTCAGTTCAAGCAATGCCTCATTGATTAGGCGGTTGGTGTACCACCCTTCAGGGTCATATTCCGGCAATGCTGCATTCATGCGGCATAATTCGCGGAATACTCCCGGTTGGGGGATTGTTTGCCCGTCTTGCTGCCCGATCCATTCTGCCGGGCGGTCTGCCGAGATAATCAAAATAGGAACTTTGCGGTATGCTGCTTCTGCCACGGCCGGGTGCAGATTCAATACTGCCGAGCCGGAGGTAACGCAAATAGCTACGGGCGCTTGGGTTTGCGCAGCCCAGCCCAATGCTGTAAAACCGGCGCTGCGCTCATCTGTTACGTGTCTGCATTCAAACTCTTTACAAGAGGTCAGCGTGGCGCATATTGGGGCGTTGCGACTCCCCGGACACAGCACACATCGTGTAACGCCATGTGCCGGCATCAGTGCCGCCAGCTCTCGCACCACCTCTTTTTTGCTAGTTTCTGCCATGAGATAATACTACCATACAAAGCTTGCGTTGGCAAGGTTTCAGGTTGACATTTCAGGGCAAACGCATTAGGTAACGAACCTTGTAAGTTCTTTATTTACAATGTACAATTTACCATTTACAATTTTCTGATAAAAAAGAGCTTGTAAATTCAATAACTTTGTAAATTGTCAATCTGAAAATTGAAAAACCCGGTTTTCCGAAGAAAACCGGGCGAAAGATAAACCTTGCGGAATCAGGCTTTTTCCGAATTCTGTGCGGCCTTTTGTTTAGCAACAGGTTGCTTTGCCTTTCTGTGCTTGTTAGGGCGCTTGCGGGGCTCTGTTTTGGTAGGAGCAGGGGCGGCCTCGCCCTTGGGGTACCAAATGGCATTGTCATTCGTGACAACAACAAAGCCTTGCTCGAGCAACCAAATCATGTCTGCTGCAAAGGGTGCATATGCTTCCGAGGCTGCTTTCTTGCTGTCTTCATCTGTGCCTACGGGTACACCGGACAAAGCGGCAAACATGGCTTCAACTTTCTCGCCGGAGTGTTCTTTGCTCCAGTTAACAATTGCCATCATGCGGTCGGCAAGCACAGTACCCTCAGGTATGGCGCGTACACGGCTGGGGCCCGTGTAGTGGTTGCCTTGCCATTTATAAATGGGCATATGGTGACGCGCCAAGCCATGGCAAAGATTCGGTATGAGCATTTGCGGAGATTTGCGCGTGCGGTCTGCAAGTGTTGCTACGTGGGCAGCAATGCCGGGAGAAAGCACTTTGCGAGGTGTTGCACCGTTGATAAATACCTTATCTACTACCTCATAAACTTGGTTGTAGTGGTTTGCCATGAAGTCTGCCTCTACGGCTTTTGCATCCTCCAATACAATATCTTCTGCACCTTCGCGGGTGGGTTTCCATACGCTCTTTTTACCGGCACTGTCAATCCATGCCTGTACAACGGCTTCATCCTTGTTGAGAGATACCTCGGATTTGAACGCATCAAGCGGTATATTGGCATACTTGGTGCGGTAGAGGCTCATGAGGGCAGCTTGGTAGCCATGCCAATTGACGGGCCCGATTACTTCGCCACCTAATGTGCATTGAGCAATTGCCGTAAAGTTGCCTTTGGGCGCTTCTACTTCAATCTCGTCTGTGGTGTAAAGTTCTGCAAACCACGGGGAATTCCACATGTAAGCCACGGCTTCTGCTTCGGTAAGCCAGCATGCACCATCGTTTTTGGTGGAGTGTACCAGCATGCCACCGTTATCGAGCTTCATGAACACCATGTCATAGCGCTCTTTTGCAGCCATGACGATGCGTGCCAAATCGAGCAGAGAAAGAGCACGCTTCTGCTTCTGAATCTCTTTACTGAAAATCTCTAAAATGCCGTTGGTGGGGCGCAGTTCTACTCGGTAGCCCTCTGCCGGTGCCGGCAGCTCACGTCGTGTGCGCTCGGCGCGATTATCGCGATGCGCTCCATCCTTGCGGAAGGAACGTCTGTTATCGCTTGCTCTCTCGGGGCGGGGAGCGCGCCGCTCGCGGTCGCCGGTTTGGCGGCGGGGGCCGTTACGGCGCTCCTGTCGCTCTGTTGAGTGCAATTTGGTCAGAGTAGATGCAGTATCAGCTCCCGGCTTGGCCCATGCGGGACCAAACTGGAAACCGGTCAGCTCGGTAAGGTCAAAGGGCGTGTTGCCCCCCTGGTTGCTGTCTTCCATATATGTTTATCCTGGTAAAAGAGAGATTTTTTGTAACTGTCTTTAGACTACCGCTAAAATCGTGTGATTGCAATCTTTTTTTGCGCTCCGATACTAAAAAATGTTTTTTTTGTGTTAAAAGTTCGGGGAAAAGGCTCAATCGCTGCATTCTTCTATGAATTCAACGCCAAGTAGGCAGATGTCGTCATCTTGTCGGGTAGATTCTGTAAAGCGGTGCATGCCCGCAAGTGAGATATCAATCATCTCTTTGATGTTTTGAGGTGCATTTTGTTGCAGGTATGAAATGACTCTTTGTACGCCCATTTCTTCCCCTTGCGGGTTGGCGGCTTCATATAGGCCATCGGTATAAAGCATGAGTTTCATGCCGGGGTCCAAGGCAATCTCGCTTTCTCGGTACAGGGCAGAGTCCAGCAAGCCCAATGCAGGAGACCTCGGAATAGGCGGTAAATTGGCGCCCCCGTCTTTTGACAACACGATGGGAGCAGGATGCCCTGCGCCGGATAAGGTGAGGCGGCGCTTATCCAAGTCCAGATACACATAACAGGCCGAGGCAAACATCGTTATGTTGGCTTGGCTGAAGATGCGGAACAACTGGCGGTTAAGAGAAGAAAGCAGCAAACCGGGGGTGTCTGCCAGGTTCGACACCTGCTCCATGAGGCCGCGCAGCATGGATGCTATAAGGGCTGCTCTGACACCATGGCCCATTACGTCGCATATCAACATGCCTACACCGGATTCTCGCACCGGGAATACGGCGAAGCAATCGCCGGCAACGCCCGTGCAGGGTAAATACACGTGGTGAAACCGGGCCGTGCGTTTGAGGCCGGTTTCGCTGTCTTTCCATACGCGGTCGGGGATGCGAGTGGGCTGAAGAGCGTGCTGAATTTCTCGTGCAAGGCTTATTTCTTTTTCAAGTGCGCGGTTGCGTTCATCCAGCTGCTCTGCCATGCGGCGGTAGCGTTGTTGGGTTTCGATAAGTTCCGTTACATCTGAGGAAATGCCTACAATGCCTTTTACATTACCGCCCGTATCATACCACGGGAATTTCGAGAGTCTGCACCAAGAGTTTTCTCCGTCCTTCCAGCTTTCTCTGTGAATGCGGTTGGTAATGGGTATCCCGGTGCGCATGATTTCGAGCTCTTCTTGGCGAGCAACGGCTGTGGTTTCATCTGCAAAGAAATGCGTGTCTTTGCACCCGATGAGGTCAGATGGTGTGGGTACACCCATTTTTTTTGCCGTAGCTTCATTTGCCATGACAAAGCGAGATTCTCTGTTCTTGTAATATATGTTGTCAGGCAAAAAGTTAATCAGGTTGCGGAACAAATCACGGTCTTCCATGGCATGTAAATCTGCCATTTTTCGGCGCGTGATATCAACCCACACTCCCACCAGCTGAATGTTGTTTTTATTTTTGTCCTGCTCCAACAGTCCGTTAACGCGAATCCATCGCCAGCCTCGAGAGCGAAGATTGAGCAAACGTACCTCAATGCGCAGTGGGGTTGTGGTTGGGCGGCGTAAGTATTTCTGTACCTCTGTTACAAAAAACTGTCGGTCGTCCTCATGTATTGTTATCTCCGGAGAAAGAAAGATATTGGGCGCCCACTCATTAAAGGGTAAACCCATCATCCGCAGACATTGCTCCGTATAGAAAATCTCACCGCTTTCTATGTTCCAACAATATACTCCTTCTTCCGCCGCTCTCAATGCTTTACGTACCATTTTCCAGTTAAATACACCGGGAACAGTTTTGCCTGCGTTTGCATTGTTAGAACAGCTACTCATTATTTTATACTTATACCTTGTTATATCGAAAAATCAAGTTTTTTTTGAGATTTTGAACAAAAAGAGTTAATTTGCCGGCCTCTTGGCAGTATTCAGAATGCGTCTGATAGCCGCAGCATTGGGGCCGCCCACGCAATCGTCAACAGATGCGCCTTTGGCTGTTTTTGCCGTTAAATCAGCACCGTGATTAACCAACCATTGTACAATTTCAACGTGGCTTAAACCGCAAGCATTGTGCAAGAGTGTGGTGCCGTTGGCATTGGGGAGTATGTGGTTAATATCTGCGCCGTAAAGAAGCGCATTCAACCCCGTTAGCAGCCTTTTTTGATATAACTTTTCAACGGCGGTTTCATACCGGACTAATGACAAATCTTGAATCATTTGTTTAACCTCTGTATTGCCGGATTCTGTCAAATCTATATTCTCCGGGTAAATGACTTTTGAGCCGTTTCCCTCAGCTTCTCGTATGGTAAAGGTAGCGCCGTTGAATTGAAACCCGCACCCCTCTTCATAGCCTAATAAAACATGAGCCAGCCCGGAGGTTGAATCTTCAAAATCCAACTCTGCTTCCACCATATGTGAACGACCGTTGATGGAGATAGTTGCTCCGGTGCCGATGAGTTCATATCGGACCACCATGGGCGGGTATGTGTTATCCTCTGTATGAGGCATGAAATGCGGTATTTCAAAAGAGTTTCCATCGGCCGGGAATTGAAATATAAAAGGCGTGGCGTAGCTATCATGCCATTCTTTGGTTATTTCTTCTCCGGCCTCTTGCATTATTTCTCTTTCTACTGCTCCTTTGAAGTTAATTTCCACAACTTTACCGGCAAGAGATTGCGGGATAACATCCCCCACTGCATCGCCCATTCGTTGTATGGATGATGCCCCCGTTGCTGTATCTTGAATGCGGAACTTGAGGTGGTAGTATTTGATATTGTTCCAAGTCATGTGGGCTGTGCCACAGGTCTCATTATCAAATTTTAATTGTATGTCTGCTTTATCTTTACCGCCGTTGATGTGAATTTTTCCTGTTTTGCCGTTTGCGTTGGGGGTATAGGTCATTGTATACTTGCTGTTATCAGATTCAAGATGATAACAGTTTTCAGTGCCGTTTATGGGGGCCCCACAGTGCATGATGAGTGGTGTGAACTTGTAAGCCGGAGAATAGCTGAAATGTATTTTCTTGCCGTCTAAACTTGTCGGTATGTTATATGATTCTGCGGCCTCAACAGTAGGGCTTATCAGTGTAATAAGGGCAGAAAGTGGTATAAAGCGTTTCATGATTTCATTTTATAACAAATGATACTTTTACGCAATAAAAAAAGGTGGATTCGTGATGAATCCACCTTTTTCTCTGAATTGGTCAGAAGTGTATTACTTGTCGCTCAGAGAACCGATGCCGGGCAGCACCTTGCCCTCAAGCAACTCAAGAGAAGCGCCACCACCGGTGGAGCAGAAGGAAAGCTTGTCAGCAACCTTGAACTTCTTGGCGGCTGTTACGGAGTCACCACCACCTACGATGGAGATGCAATCAGACTCAGCCAAGCATTCGGCAATAGCCTTGGTGCCCTTGGCGAAGGCATCCAGCTCGAATACGCCCAACGGGCCGTTCCAGAGCACGGTCTTGGCGCCGCGAAGAATGTTGCAGAACTCTTCGATAGCCTTGTCACCGATGTCGATGCCCATGCCGTCTGCGGGGATTTCGCCGTTTTCTGCCCAAGGTGCGGTGCAGAAAGTCTCGGCGCCTTCTTCGAACTTGTAAGAGTAGCGAGTATCAGCCGGCAATACGAAGGTTACACCCTTGGCCTTGGCGTCTGCAAGAATCTCGTTAGCGAGGTCGAGCTTGTCAGCCTCAATCTTGGAGTTGCCAACGTTCTTGCCCTGAGCGGCGAGGAAGGTGTTGGCCATAGCGCCGCCGATGATGAAGGTTTGGCTCTTCTCCATGAGCTTGGAGAGTACCTGAATCTTGTCGGATACCTTAGCACCGCCCATGATTACAACGAAGGGCTGGGCAGGGGTGTCGAGCTTGCCCTCAAGGTACTCGAGCTCGTGCTCGATGAGGAAGCCCATGGCGCTCTTCTCTGCATAGTGTGTTACACCCTCGGTAGAAGCGTGTGCGCGGTGAGCGGAGCCGAAAGCATCGTTTACATACAGCTTGGCATCACCAAGGAGAGCCTTGGCAAACTCGGGGTCGTTCTTCTTCTCTTTCTTGTCGAAACGAACGTTGTCGAGCAGCATCACATCGCCATCCTGAAGAGCGGCACGAGCAGCTGTAGCAGCCTCGCCGATGGTCTCGGGTACGAATACTACGGGCTTGCCAAGGTGGCCGGAAAGGCATTCTGCAGCAGCCTTCAGAGAGAACTCGGCTTGGTAGCCGGTGCCTTCGGGGCGCCCCAAGTGAGAGCAAAGAACAAGGCGAGCGCCGTTTTCAAGCAAGTACTTGATGGTGGGCAGAGCTGCAACGATGCGGGCATCGTTGGTGATAACGCCGTCTTTCATGGGAACGTTGAAGTCCACACGCATGAGGACCTCCTTACCGGCGACGTCGAGGTCGCGTACAGTCAGTTTAGCCATAATGTTGATGTTTGTTTGTGTTTGGAAAATGTTGTTGCCGTGAGTGTACACTCAGACGAGGCTATTTTATCGTGTCGCAGTGCGTTTTTCAAGGCAAAACACGCAGTAGGACATTAAAACTTGATGGCAGAGGTGCATTATTATGATTAAATACAGCATCAGAGCAACCTTAGCTTGACAAATCTGCACTTTAAGTCATAATCAGAGCATGAAGAAAACTCTTGGTATCAGCATGTATGTCATTGCGGCTCCTGCTATGTTAATGGCGCAAGAGGATGCGGCAGAGCCCGTATCTCTTACCCCTTTGTTGATGTATGTTGCCGATTACCAAAGTGCAGAGGCGGTGGCGCCACGTGTGGTGGCATTGTTGGAGAAAACGCCGCATGAGTTGATTCATTTAGATGAGTTTGATCGTAATTTGTTGGAGATGACCGGGTGTTTCGGGTCACCGCAGCTCAGCCAAGCGTTGGCTCCGTTCATTGCGCAAATGCCGGCGGAAGATATGCCCGAGATTGCTCAACACATGGCGTTGTTGCATGAGATGTGGAATATGATGGAGCAAATCACCCTTGTTTTAGAATCTGTGCATTCATATGAAGATGCCGAGAGCGCAGCCGATGCGTTGCAGGGGTTCAAGCCGTTTATGTACACTTGGTCTCAGGCTGTTGCCGCACTGGATGAACCGGCGGGCGACCTTGCAAAACGACGCCTGCGTATGGCTTATTTGGTGAAAACGCGTCCCCTCATCGGCAAATTGCTCAATACTTGGGCTGATTTGGCATTGAGAGATTCGCAATATTATGGGTCTGAGCGTTTGGTAGAGGGGTTGCAAGATGTATGTGATGTCTTGGAGAATATGGGGATGGCGGCGGAGCCTGATGCGATGCCCTCCTTGGCATCTGCCACGCGTGAATTGGTGCCTTTGTTGAACCAGTGGTTGGGGGTTATCAGTCTGGTGCGCGATAAAGATTCGGCAGATGTTGCGGCTGTTCATATTGTGCGCATCCATATGCAAATGTCTGATGTAATGCGTCGCGCCGCGCTTTCTCATGTACATGAGAAAGATTTGTTTAATGTTTCACCTAGCTTTGAAATACAAGCACATGTGTGTGATCGTATTATGCATTATTTGCTTGAAGAAGTGAATCCGCCGTGCTTCGGTTCGGAAAGGCTCATGCGCGCATTGCAACACGAAGATTGATTTTATTATGAAGAAACTACCGCTCTTATTATCCCTTGGTATGGGAATGTGTGTTCTTGCACAAGAACAACCGCAATCATTGATGCCTTTGCCTCCTTTTCATGAAAGCTGGTCTGCAGAGGAGCAAGCTGTGATAGTTCGATTCAGTGAACGATTGGAGGCCTTCTTCAAGAATGAGCTTTTGAATAAGGCTGATCTTCCTGCCGTGGCGCTGCATTTGCATGGCGTTATCACCACGGGGGCTTGTCTGACTTCATCTGTTGATGGTGATACCTTGGCTCGTTTGGCCGCCATGATTGATGAAGCCGAGGCCATGATGCTCTTTCTGCAGCGAGGGGAGGATGTTAATGCAGTGTTGCTTAGTGATGAGGCGTTGCTTCCCGTTTCGTTTGCCTCTGAGGTCATATGGGCAGAATCGCTCATCAGTACACGACAAAGCGCGGCAGAAAGAGTTGAACTTCTGCTTAAATTGCAGGAGATGGGGTGGAACCCGCAAACGCATGCTCAGTCCGTTATTTTTGCCGTGCCGCTATTGTGTGCGGAGAGCCGGGATGTAAGCCCTTTGTATGAATGGTTTTTCTCTCTGAATTATGAGCTTACGCCCGAACAAGAGGCAACTTTATACAATGCTCTTTTAATTTCAGATGGCTGTACTTTTATTGTTAAGCGATTGTTAGAACAAGGTAAATTTGCCGTGAATGAACCTCTTGGTGGGGGCTTATTACCCTTGCAGCAGGTGTGTGCCAAGCCGTTGTTTGAAAAAGTTATTAATCTGGATACGCTGGAGCTTCTTCTCTCTGCCGGGGCAGACCCGAATCTTATCTTGGTTGAAGAGGATTTACCGGCCGATAATGAAGAGTATGACCCGCATGGGTATGAGGAAGATGATTTGCCCCGTGATGATATGGACGGGTTCTCTACCCCCATAGAGATGCTTTTCGATCACTATCGCAGTGAATTGAGCGAAGGTAACAGCAAACGAGAAAAAAATTATCTGGCGGCTATAGACCTTCTTTTGATATACGGTGCCGAGCTTGATATAGAAGAAGATGAGTATGATGATGAAGAGGCCGAGTCTTCTGCTTATGCAGAGGTGCGCAAGCGCTTGCATATGACACCGGCTGAGTTGTTATCAGATTTTAAACGGTTGACCAGGTAATTAACTTTTCAACGGCGAATAAAAGAGGGGGAGCAATTTGCTCCCCCTCTTGTACGTCAGGCATGACACGTAACTGGGGTGAGAGTCCCCAATGAGCCGCTGACAGGGCGGAATCAAATAGCCAAAGGCAACTGCGTCACAGTAATGTGGGGTGGGAAGGAAGCCGGAGGCGAAACACAGACAGGATG
>JAZNGY010000056.1:0-19956 GCA_045576695.1 Akkermansia sp. | reverse complement strand
TAACTCTATTATTGCTTGTTTACTCATTTTGAGTGACATGTGTATATATTAGTGCCTAATTTATGAGGCATCCAGCTTTTCACGTGTCAGCCAAACTCGTGAGAAGTGTCAGTTCGGTGACTGGATTTTTGAGGCAATGCGGGTGTTGCCATGTGTGGCACCCTCGCTTTTTTGCTATTTGACTTGTCTGTTGGGTTGTGGTAGAGTATGCACGTTATTCAACTTCCATTATTGTATGAATGCAATTAAACAATTTTGCTGTAAAGCCTCGACAAATCGCACGTTTGAATTGTTCATCATTGCGATTATTCTTGTTAATTCGTTGTTGATTGGTGTAGAAACCTATACGGTGAATCCCACCATCACTTTGATTCAGAATATCATCTTGGGCATCTTTACCGTGGAGATTTTGATGCGCTATGTAGCCGCACAAGATAATAAGACATTCTTTACCGGGGGGTGGAACATATTTGACCTTTCATTGGTACTTATCGGCTATATACCCGAGGAGTTAATGCCCAACGCCTCCATGGCCATGGCATTCCGAGTATTGCGTGTTTTCCGCGTATTGCGGTTGCTGCGTACCTGTAAAGAAATTAAGTTGATTATCAGTGTGTTGGTGAAATCGCTCAGTGCGCTGTTCTATAACTTAATGTTCTACTGTATTTTCCTTTACCTGTTTGCCATTATCGGCGTGTCTCTTTTCAAACTGCCGCAAGCCGATTGCTTGCAGGGTGAAGAAAAGGCTCGTTACGAGCTCTACATAGCAGATGCTCCCCATGCACCCGGCAATGCCGCAGACCCATACGGCACGCTAGATGAATCCATGTTCACGCTCTTCCGCGTTATGACCGGTGATGACTGGTCTGATGTTCGCTACAATCTTATTACGGCCAGCGAGCGAGGTGTGGTTAAGGTGAGCCCCACTGTTATTACCACTTACCATGTTCTTTGGTTTGTGATTTCTGCATTCTTGCTGCTTAACCTTGTGGTAGGTGCCATTCTTAACAACTATCAGGTTGTTATGGATTCTATCAAGAAGGAAGAAAATGATGATGCTGATAGCAAAGAAAAAGTTTGATTAATGATACTGCTTTCTGCATGAAAAACAAGCGGGGATGCCACTTATCGGCATCCCCGCTTGTTTTTCGGTAAGCAGAGGCAATATCAATATTGGAGCGCTTTTTGCTCGTTATGCTTACCCGTGGTAGCGGGGGCATAGGCTTTGTTGGTCCAACTCAAGTCGTATATTTTTGCATCGGCGCCGTCAGCAGTCAGTCGAAGCCCGGGGGCCCCGTTAGCGTCGGTTGCCGGTAAAGCTTGGCCGATGAGCATATCATTCACCCAAACGTAGTAACCGCAGGGTATGTTTTGCTCTTGGTTACCGGGATGCCATACAATACGCAATTCTGCCTTGGGAGATGAGTTCTTACGGCAGTAAAGCACCATATCCCCCCACATAATGCAGCCTTCGCTCAGATTGAGCATGCCGCTGTGGGTGCCGTCAGACAGCTCGATGCGCAAAGCTTTGCTGTTACTCATCCAGCCGGCGGTGCCGCCGTTGCCGAAGGTGGCCCTTATGTTGACAGAATAGCCGAGCTCCGGGGTAAACTCTCCCTTGGCTACGAATTTTTTGGAGCCGTTATCTAAATTAAAGAATGTTTTATCATCTCTGGTGGCCCAGCGTTCACCATCTGCCTCTGCGCGGGGCAACCCGGCCGTGCGCCCTCCTATATCCATGGCTTTAGCCAGATTACCGGCGATGATGAGGGAACCTTGCTCATTGGGGTGCAAACCATCTCTGCCGGCACGGTTTGACATGGAATCCGGCCAGCTGAAGGGCACTTCGTGGGTAAAGTCTACCAAGCCTTTGTTGATATCAACATACACCAGCTTGCTCTTGAATTTTTTTGCGTACTGGCTTACCCAGCTGCGGAGCAGGGTATTGTATTGTCGCACGGCCAAATGGCGCTCCGGCTGGTTGTTATTATGGTGGCTGCCCCAGCAGGGAACGGCCATAATATAAAGCGTATCTGTACTTTCGCTCAGTACATGAGCGGCTATTTTACCCATATTGCCCCAATCGTCATTGGGCTTTCTGCTATATCGCCCTTTGTTGCAGCTTACCTTGCCACCAAGCATGTTTTGCATTTTTGTGCAGAAGTTTGCTTCGCTGTAGCCGCCGTCCGAAAGCAGGTCGTTAGTGCCCATCAGGCAGCACCAAGTGTCGCAATTGTAGGTGGCTGCGGCGCTTTCTGTAGAGTGGCCGCCGTAGTTTACACCTGTCATGCCATCGTTAGAGCCGGTGGTGATGTTGTGTGTGCGGCCCGAGGATTGCGCTAAGTGCGTGTTCGGGAAGCTTATGCCACCGTAGCTATCACCGGCATCGCTGGTGGTCAGTTTTGTGTAGCCGGGCGTGTATCCTTCTCGGGGACCCACTATTTCAGCCTCAATGCCATTGTCAACCAATATTTTAAAAAATTGCCAACGCCAAGTCTGGTCATTTACGCCGTGTGTGATGGAATCACCCATGAACATGATTCTGCCTACGCTGCTGCCATCTTCTCTCTTACTGACAAAGGGTACAGTGTAGTCTTTCGGCGGTTCATACTCAGTCGTATCTAAGGTAGAGCGTGTATCAATCGTAAACTCAGTTACATAATTCAAGTTTACGTTGTAGCCGGAAGTCGTGTGAATATGGGATGATTTGAGCCCTGATGCCAGCAAAACCTCGTGTTCTGAGCCACTTGCGGCAATGGCTGTTACTCTCACCCCATTGTTTTGGTTGTTAGTGATTTTAAGCGTTACGATGCCATCTGCAGCATACTGTTGCAAGGTAGCGTATGAGATTTTTTGATGCGGTTGCCATACGTTGCCCATCCAGTGAAAACACAGCTCCGGCTCTCGTTCGCCGGTCGGTTTGTCGGTATCTGCTATATCGGCCATACCATAGGCAACGGCATTGGTTTGCCACAGCATCATGGGGTTGCCGCTCTTGTAGTCGTTGGAGTTCACGTAATTGTACAGAGAACTCAGATTGAAGCGAACCGTGACAGAGGTCTCCTTTGATGATTGCACCTGAAAATGCCCTTTGCCATCATACACAATACCGTTGTCTGTATCACATTGAGCTGACGATAAGTCTCTGTATGTAGCCGCATTTGTCGTTTGTGCGGCTATGGCCAGCATGGTTAACAGGAATTGGGTCTTTTTCATCGCTTGTTGAGGAAAAAGTGGAGTTCTTTATGCCGTGGATGAGGTGGTTAGAATTGCATGATGCTTTCTTCCCTCAACTTTTCCGCAAAATGTCGTAAGGGGGAGCGTTTAGAGGTTTCAGACTCTTTAATACACTCTTGCATGTATTTTTGTTGTAAGCCGGTAAGATGCTCCATGATGATTGTATCTATTTGCTGATACCCGTGTTTTATTTTGATTTCTTTGAGCTCATCTGCATGCAGAGATTTTATTTTGGTGATTTCTGCTTTGTCGGCAGATTCCGGGAGCGCTCTAAGGGCTTCCAATCTATCACGGTTAATTCTTAACATTGTTGAGAAGTATTCGTAATCATCGCCACTCATGAATGAGACGTCCAGCTCAAGTACTTTTTCCAAGAAAATACGATGAGGGGTAATAGAGTTGGGTGAAAGCCCTTGCTCTTCAATGGCTGCCATACTGTCGAACCCTGCTGCCATAATGAAAAGAAGTGCAGCTTTTACACGGGGGGAAAACTGCTCCCATTCTTCATACTCTCGCGTAGCAGGGGCTGTTAGCTCGGGGCTATTTTGCGCTGCGCCCGATATGGATATACCGGAACAAACAGCCGCTATAACAATGGAACGAATATACATATGATGGAAATGCGTTATTCTGGGATATGCGTGCTACCTTCTTATCTTGGTGCTGTTTTACACCTGCTCGAATTGATGCGAAACTGTTTTTTATTCTTCACAAAGAGAACGATAAACATTAATGTATGCATCTGTCATATCTTTGCGGCGGTATGGGGCTCCGAGCGGTAAATTCGGCGTGGGGGGCGAGGTATACCACTTTGCGAGTATTTCTACCATGGTATCTGTATCGCCGGTGGGTACTTTGCCTTCGGGCAGCAAAGTGTCGAGCTGTTCTCCGACTCCACCTGCCAAATATCCGGCCGTTGGCCTGCCCAATGCAAGTGCTTCCAGTGTAGTTTTTCCGAATGCCTCCGGGATTAGATTGAGAGAAAGGATAACATTACTGGCAACCATAACATCTCGTATATCTCGGCGCAACCCGGTCCAAGTTACATCAGCTGTTAATCCGGCTTTCTCATAACTTGCCATCAATTCGCGTTGAAGACTTTCTTTGCCTTTTTTTGTTTCTCCCACGATGAGAGCATGCGCAGGTATCCCTTTCTTCTTGAGACCTAATAAAATAGGTTCCAAGTGGGCAGCGCCTTTGTGTCGCGTGACGCGTGCGGGCAGGCATATAATATATTTGCCTTTCAGTTCCGGGTATTGCTTGTACCACTTGTCATACCACTCTTCTGTAGGCGTGTATTCCGGATAATGGTAGGAGGTATCAACAGAGTTAGAAATAACCACTACCTTATTCATGTCCGTTTTAGGATAGCACTCTGCTATATGTTGGCGTATGAAGTCAGAAACCGCAATGATGCGTTCTCCTTTGGTCATGATTGCAGAATATGCGTTGACTGAATAATATCCGTGAAAGGTGCTTACAACTTTAGGCCTTTTATTTGCCGGTATTTTTTTCAGCGCCCAATGGCAAACCCATGCAGGTACTCGTGAGTGAATGTTAATCACATCCGGAGCTTCTTGCAATATGAGGTTGCGGAGTTTTTTTACCAAAAAAAGAGTACGGATGCTTTTTTTGCCGATGGGCATGGTAATATGTTTGGCCCCGGTTGCTTCAATGTCAGGAACCATTCTGCCACCGGCAGACACCACGACACTTTCGTCTCCCCCGGATTGAAGCGCATCGCAAAGTTCCAAGACGACTTGTTCAACGCCACCTGATGCGAGAGAGGGTAAGAGATGCATGATTTTCATAGCAGTAAGTAAGAGTGAGATTAACGGTGTAATTGAGGGAATTTTTGTAATATAAAGTCTGCCGCACGGCCTGCCTCATCAAGAACGGTGCTACTCTGAGGTATTTTGTGCTCTTTTGCCCAAGCTGTGAAAGTGCAGACGGCACCTTCTGCCGTAAGCATGTTGAGGCCTCTGGCAACACGCGATATTTTGTCCTTCTTCTTGCCGTTTTTGCGTGGCATCTCCATAACGGCCACAGGGGCACCGCTGCTGAGTGATTCGTACACCATGGATACGCTGTCTTGAGTAACCCATACCTCGCGGGCGCAGGCCAAGTGGTCTGCCACCCATGTGGGGCCCGTTTGTTCTACGGGTTCAATGCGCACACTGGGGCAGGCTGCCGTTACCTCGGGCACAAAATCTTTGGGGGTGCGGCGAGATGTTGTCAACACGATGTTGTGTGGGCAATGGCGCACAATGGTGGTGAGTTGGTTGAGTACGTGTTCGGCATCCCAATCAAACTCTTTGCTGGGCCCGCCTATAAGGATAAGCGTCTCTGTCTTTTCTATGTCCGGACGGGGCTTTATGTTGTTAATGGCGCCATTGGTGAGGAATACGTTGTCTGCCGGTTTTTTACCCTCGGGCATGTCGTGGCGTGGTATGATGCATAGATCGAACATGCCCAGGGGCAGGCTGGGTTTCATGCACACTATACGGGGGCAACGCAGGTGGCGAGAAAGACTCAATGCTGCCAAGTGGGTGCTGTGCCCTGCGCAAAGGATGAGGTCCGGCCGCGGTAAATCCAAATCTTTTCCCTTGTAGAAAAGTTTAGAGAACCAGGATTTGCCGACGATGGAAATCTCGTGTATGGCGTGGGGGGCGTTGGGCGCCTTTTGCATCGCGCGCTCCAACAGGGCTGAGGCCAAGCCCCGCGTTTGGGACAGATGGCCTTTTTTTTCGTCGCTGATGATGTAGATGATCATGAGGTTTTAATATTAACAGAGTGGCAATGTTACACTGCCTTGCAATGATTTGCCGAGCAGCGGTGTGTTGAGGGTGCCACAGTTCATGGTTGATTCTGTTACGGTAAATTCTGTCCCCGGCTCAAAGAGCAACAGCGGGGCAACCATCGGGGTGCCTTCTTCTGCATCGTACGGGTTGACGATTTCTGCCGGTGCAATGCAGCAGGCGCGTATCACTTCTGCCCAAGTGAGTTTACCCGTTTTGATGAGGTGGGTGTAGATGGCCGGTAAGAAAGTATCAAGCGCAACCATGCCTTGCGGTGCCGAGATGTAATCTTGCTTTTTGGCAAAGGGGATGCAGGGTGTGTGGTCTGAGACAATGCAATCTATGGTGCCGTCTTTTACGCCTGCCAGCAGAGCCTCGCAATCTGTACTCTCGCGCAGCGGCGGCAGGGTCTTGAAGGTTGTATCGTAGTCGCCCACGTTCTCATGGGTATAGAGCAGGTGGTGCAGTGCTACCTCTGCCGTAAGGCCCTTCATGCCGCGCTGCTTGGCGCGGCGGATGATTGCTACACCTTCTGCCGTGCTGATGGTTTGGATATGCAGCTTGGCTCCGGCGTCTTCTGCTAAGCGTATGAGGGTCTCGATACCTATTTCTTCAGCGCAGGCCGGGGTGCCGTGCAGACCGAGCTTGTAAGAAGTTGTGCCCGGGTGCATATAGGTGTTGCGGGTCAGAGCCGGTACATCGCCTCTTACGGCGAAGGTGAGCCCTAATTCTGCTGCGTATTTCATGGCGCGGTGCAGCATCAGAAGATTATCTGTCACATGCTCGGCATCGCTCAAGATATTGACCCCACGCGCAGCCAGTGTGTTGTAAGGTGTTTGCTGGGCTCCCTCCATGCCCTCTGTAATGCAGCCGGCCGGTACCATGGTGGCGGCAGAGCGCTGGGTGACGGCGTCTGCAAAGCTGTCGAGTGTGGAGGCGTTGTCGAAACAGAAACCCGGGGTGGGCATCACCAGCATACCCCATACACCGCCATGTATAGCGGCCTGACCGGTGCGGTAGATGCTTTCTCTTTTGCTGCAGCCGGCTATTTCTATCTTTGAGTGCATGTCAAAGAGGGCAGGCAGCAATAACTTGCCCGTTGCGTCGATGACTCGGGCCCCTTCGGGTATTTTCATTTCACCGGCATCTGTGACACCGTTGACACCCGCGAGCGGGATGTCGTCTAAGAAGATGGTTGTGGGTTCATCGCCGTTTTGCCCCATGCGCAAATCCAGCTTTTGCCCGTTGAGAGCCCAGGTGGCGTTGGTTATGTAGGTGTTAGTCATTGTTTTGCGTTTGGGGGGTAAGATGATAAAGAATGCTCATGCGGGCAGCAATGCCGTTTTCAACTTGATTGTTAATCAGACAATTGCGGTAATCCATGGCTGCATCGCAAATTTCCACCCCGCGGTTAACGGGGCCGGGGTGCATAATGCTCAGGTCAAGGTCGTCTATGCGGCGCAGTCTTTCTTCTGTTACGCCGAATGCTTGGTGATAGTCGCTGCGTGGGAAGAACGGGGTGTCCATGCGTTCATTTTGCACACGCAGCAGGTAGATGACATCCGGTTTCCAGCAGAATACTTGCTCCCAGTTCGTGAAACGGGGAATCCCCGTATGTTTTTCTTGCGGTACTAAGGGGCCGGGCCCCATGTAGGCTACTTCTGCCCCGAGGCGTCGCAAAATGGTGCTGGTAGAGCGTGCCACACGACTGTGCAGAATGTCGCCGATAATGACAACGCGTTTACCTGCCACATCCCCATATTTTTCTTTAATAGTGAAAGCGTCCAAGAATGCTTGGCTGGGGTGTGCATGTGCACCGTCGCCGGCGTTGATAACTGCTGCTTTGCAGTGGCGGGCAATGACGGCGGGAATGCCGCTGTTTTTATGGCGCACGATGATGTAGTCCATCTTCATGCTCATGAGTGTGTCAATCGTATCGTGTACGCTTTCACCTTTGACCACGGATGATGTGGAAACGGTGAAGGTGGTGACATCTGCCGATAAGCGGTTGGCGGCTACCTCGAATGAGGAGCGTGTGCGGGTGCTCGGTTCATAGAACAGAGTGAGTACGGATTTTCCTTTGAGTGCCGGCACTTTTTTGACGCTCTTGGTGAAAATGTCTTTCATGGCCGAGGTGCTCTCCAAGATGGTGCGTATGTCCTCGTCGCTCAATGCGTCAATCGTAATTAAATCTTTTCTCGGATTCATGGTTCTGCGGTGGCAAAGGGTTCAGTATGTCAGCTCTTCTGTGCCGTCTATCTCTTGCAGGTGCAGTTGCACGTGCTCTGTATCCGGGGCTTCAAGCTTGAATGCGGCATAGTTCGGGTGTATGGGTAACTGGCGGCCCCCGCGGTCAGCCAGACAGTGCAGCTCTACTTTGGCCGGGCGTCCATACTCAAAAATTACCTCCATGGCGGCGCGTGCCGTGCGCCCGGTTTGGCATACATCATCAACAAGTACCAAGGTCATGTCGTCTGGTGAAAACGGCAGGTAAGAGGACTTGAGGGCAGGGCGTATCCCCCGCAGGCTCAGGTCGTCTCTGTACAAGGTGATGTCGAGCGCGCCGTATTCTGCTTGGCAACCGGCGGCTTGCAGTTTTTGAACGAGTCGGCGAGCCAGCACATCGCCATGGCTGATGAGCCCGACGACGGCCAGCTTACCAACGGCCTGCGGAACAGTGGTGTTGAGCAGGTGATTTGCCCAGGCATCAAGTGCCTGTTCAATTTCGGCCTGTTTGATGGTGGGCATAGGGAGAAGTTTGTTTATTGTTGTGCGAGTTTGAGGATGCGGTGTGCGGCCATGGCGGCGTTGATGGGGGTCTTTTTGTGCAAGCCCACCGTGGTGGCGGGTACGCCGCCGGGCAACTGAGAAATCGCCAACAAAGCATCTACACCGTTGAGCGGACCACAGGGTACGGGTACGCCGATGACCGGCAGCTCGGTATTCATAACCACTACGCCGGGTAATGCCGCCGAAAGACCTGCTACGCAAAGCAGAACAGCCTTTGTGCCACTTTCCTCAAGCCCTTTGAGATATTGAAGAAGCTCCGGTAAATCACGGTGGGCTGAGTATACAACTTCCTCGTGGTCAATGTCGTGCTCCTTAAAGTATTCGAGTGCGGGTTCCATGAAGGAAAGGTCACTCTTGCTGCCGTAAATGGTAATAACTTTCATGCTGTGATTCATTCTAGCACTAAGGCCATGTTCTCGCAAGCAAAAATCGCACGCATGCCGTAATTATAAATTGGCTTATTCTTCCCGTTTATCATGCACGGGCAACATGAGAAGTCGGAACACGGCCAATACCGGTAACTGTGCCCAAAGATAATACCATGGGGCGTTGCCCAAATAGTCTAACAATGTGCCTTTTATGGGGGCTCCTTGAGTGTAGCCGTAATTGGTGTTCAACCACAGGTTAATGGGGATGATGAGTAGCACGTATGCGTCCATCATCAACAAGGCTTTCACGTCATCGTACCCGCTTGCCCGCCACCCCTGCAGCACCGGTATGGCAAGTGCCACAATGAGTAATAAGCCGTGGGCTATGAAGAACACGAAAAATGCCATGGAGGGGTAACCGTTGGCCATGGCCGGGGTGATAAGCCCCTGTATGCTGCCTACCAAAACGCCGAAGTATACCAAAGTGCATGCCGGGCGCCACCGCCACCATAAGGCAATGAATGCAAATACGCTCATAAATGAGCAAAAATGCAACGGCAGGTTATACTGCCAGCTTCCGTAGGCGTCTGATACGGCGCGCCATGCATATTCGCTGATGAATTGCACTGCCACCACGGCCGCCAAAATGCGGCAGATAAGCTGTCGCCCTTTTTCTTTGCATGCCGCGCCGCAATATAGCAGCACTGCCGCCACTGCCACCGTGCACCCCAGCGCCGCTAAATGCTCGGTAGACCAGCGAACAAAGGGATAATACGGCTCGCTCATGCTGCATCCTCCTCGCTATTGCGTGCCGCTGTGTTTTTGCGCCGCACGGGTATGTACATGAGGCAGAACAAGGCAAGTGCCGGCAATTCCAGCCAAAGGTAATACCACGGGGCAGGGCCCAGTCCATCCAATATGCTGCCTGCCGGCGCTGCGGTTGTGAAACCGTAGTTGCTGCCCAGTAATATGTTTATGGGGTGTATGACAATAAGGTAGGCATTCATCAGCAATACGCTGCGTACCGGGTCTTTTGCTTTTGCTTTCCAGTCCGTTAGAAATGGTATGGCTAAGGCTGAAAGTAATAATAAACCGTGAGACCCGAAGAAGAAGAAAAAGTCAACTTTCGGGAATCCGTATGTGATGGCCGGTGTAATTAATCCTTGGATGCTGGCGCTCAGTACCCCGAAGTATACCAGAGAGCGCGCCCACCGTGGCCCCCACCATAAGGCGATAAAACAAAGTAAGGCCATTACTGCACAAAAATGCAGCGGTAATTCATCCTTAATAAACAGCTCTATACTGTGTTGTGTAAAGCGCCATATATATTCCGCCACAAACATAACAAGATTGGCCATGGCTATACTCTTACACATAATAATGCGTTTGGCGGCAGAAAGATGACGCCCGCATGCCAATATAGCTGTTATTAATCCTGCAATAACGGCCAGAGTATACCAATGGGTGCAAGACCACATTTCAAAGTTTGAATATTCAACAGACATGGTGATGTTTGATGGAGATGTGCCGCTCAGTAACCGCCGGTGTCTGCACCTTGCTTTTGCCAAATGCGGGCAAGTTGAGAACACGCCATTAACTGAACTTGGTGAAAGATCATGAGCGGAAGTAAGAGGTTGTTATCCAGCGTGCCGAAGATGGCCAGCATCATGGGTGCACCCACTGCCAAGCTTTTTTTTGAGCCGCAAAATACAATGCTGATGCGGTCTTCGGCAGAAAAGCCCATTGCTTTGCTGCTGTAGTAGGTAGCCGCAAAGGTAATGCCGAGTATGGCGGTGCATACCAAGATGAGCCCGCCCAGTTGCAGCGCATGCAGTTGCTCCCAATAACGGCCTACCGTTGCCCCGGAAAAAGAGGTGTAAACAACAAGCCATATGGTTGTTTGGTCATTCCAACGGATAAGCTGTTTGTGTTTGGTGACCCAATTTTTGAGCCACTTTCGGCTTAATTGGCCTAAGATGAAAGGCAGTAGAATTTGATAGCAGATTTTCAGAATGGTTGCTATGCCTATGTCTGCCTGTGCGGCCCCGCTGTGAGAAAACAAAATCCCCACCAGTATAGGGGTGAGGAATACTCCGAGCATGCTTGAGACGGAGGCAGAACAAACTGCTGCGGGTATGTTGCCACCGGCCATTGAGGTAAAAGCAATGCTGCTTTGTACGGTAGATGGCAGGCATGCCACATAGATTAACCCCGCATACAATGATGCCCCTACAAGCGGTTCGAATAACGGCCGTAATAGCGGTATGAGTATCGGGAAAAATGCGAAGGTGAAGAACAATACTACACCTTGCAACTTCCAGTTAAGTAGCCCTGCTATTACGCTTTCTCGTGATAGTTTAGCGCCGTATAGGTAGAACAACAGCACAATGGCTGCATTCGTCAGTACCTCAAACGCTTCGGCGCATCCTCCACTACAGGGGAGTACCACACCCAGTATCACACTGATGATGATACCGATGGTGAAGCGATCTGCTATGCTGAAGATGCGTTTTATTCCATGCATGCTTAAGGCCGATGGTGAGAGCCTGTCGGCCCGTTATTTTCGGGGCGGAAAATCGTATGTAATACGCCCTGATGTTGTGTTGAATACCAGATAAGCATCAAAGTTTTTGCCACTCTTGTGGCTGGTGAAGCCTTTTATCAGGTCTGTCTTGCCTTTGCTGAGCAACTTGCCTACTATCTCTGCCGTAAGGGTAATGCCACACATAACACGCGGAATGACCAGCGGCTTGCGGGGTTTGCCTACGGTGTAACCCTCCACGTGCCAGGCTGTTTCCGTTTCTAAAAGTTCATGCTCACCCTTGCCTTTCACTTTAACCATGCCGTGCCGTGTGGCTTTGCTGAGGTCTTCAGCAGTGGCATCTGCCGCTGTGAATTTGCTGTTGGCTGTTGATTTGTCTGCCGTTTTTTTGCGAGGCTCGCGCGGCGGGAACTCGAAGCTTACGTTGCCTTTCTTTTCATCCAACACCAAGAAGGCATCGAAGGGGCGGTTAGTGCGTTGTGATACAAAGCCCGTTATCAATTCGCTCTTGCCCTCTGCCAATACGCGGTAGAGTTGTCCTATTTCAATTTCTTTGCCCAAGATGGTGCGAGACATGGAGAATCCGCTCTTGTTGCCGCTTTGGCGGAACTCCGGCACACTCCACTGCTTGTCGTTTTCAAAGAGTTCAAGCTCGCCTTGGTCTTTAACCTGCACCATGCCCAATGAAGATTGTCGGGCTGTGTTTTCCTCCGGCTCCGGTTTGGCGTCGTCAAAGTAGAACTCCGCTTTCCAGACGCCTTTTTCTTTTTCCGGGGGAAGAAGTCTCAACCCGGCTTTGAACGGCTTGCCGAACTTGGAGCGGAACCCCTCCATAGGGGGCAGGTTTCTGTTGTTGATAAGTTGCACCAATTGGTCATCGCCAAGGCTTAACCCTGCGTGCACACGCCGTATTCTGAACTTGCAGGCCGGGCAGGAAATTGCATCTACTCTGGCGCTCAAATTCGGTTCACCGCAAGCCGGGCATGCCACGTTCAAGTCTTCATTCTTGCCGTTTTGCATGTAATCCCGCACAGCGGCTACAATCTCGCTCGTGTAGGTGCGTATATCTTTCATGAAGGTGTCTCTGCCGAGTTTGCCACCCTCCATCTGCTTGAGCCTGTATTCCCACTCACCGGTTAATTCCGGGCTGGAAAGCGTGCTGAGACCAATCTTGCTCAGTAAGTCAATCAAATCCATCCCCCTGCGTGTGGCGACCAAATCTTTGCCGTCGCGGGCTATGTATTCTTGGGTGATGAGCCCTTCGATAATGGCAGCACGCGTGGCAGGTGTACCCAGACCTCGCTCTTTCATGGCGTAGGCCAGTTCTTCATCATCTACCAATTTGCCGGCTGTTTCCATGGCCGTAAGCAATGTGGCTTCGGTATAGGGTGCAGGGGGCTTTGTTTGGTCGTGTATGGCCGCGGCTTCTTTCGTGGTTACTATCTCGCCGGGGGCTACGCTGCACAACTCATCTTTTTTGCGGCGATCTGCATTGCCGTAAAGTGCTTTCCAACCCGCCTTGAGCATGATTCGCCCGTGGGTATGGAAATGGTCTTTTGCCCCGGGGCTTTTCACAATGGTGGTGCGCTCTGTGTCTTCGTATTCGGCATTCGGCATGAATACGCCTAAAAATCTCTGTACTACCAAGTTGAAAATCTTGGCGGCATCGCCGTTGAGGGTAATGAACTTACCCGTGGGGATAATGGCAAAGTGGTCGCTTACCTTAGAGCTGTCGAACACGCGCTTTGAGGGGCGTATTCTTTTCGCCTCCAATATTTCATTGGCAAAGGGCGCCATGGCCGGCATGTTGTCTGCAATGGCTGATACGGTTTTCGTGGCGATGCCGATGTAGTCATTGGGTAAGAACTTTGAGTCTGTTCTGGGGTAGGTGAGCACTTTGTGCTTTTCGTAGCATTCTTGTGCAATTTGTAAGGTGCGGCTGGCTGAGAAGCCGAATCTGTTGCTGGCCTCTTTTTGCAGTGATGTAAGGTCAAACAGCAGCGGGGCCGGCATGGATACCGGCTTCTTTACCTCTTTTACTTCGCCCGGTTTTCCCTTGCAGCGCTCCGCTATGGCCTCTGCCGTGGCTTTGTCCCATATGCGCTCGCGGGTGCGCTGGGGCGCTTTCTCGTCTTTTTTCCAGTCTGCGTCAAACCATTTGCCTTCATATGTGCCGTTTTTTGCTTTGAAGGTGGCCCTTACCTCGCTGTAGGTTTCCGGTACAAAGTTCAGAATATCTTTTTGCCTGGCTGCCAACAAAGCAAGTGTAGGCGTTTGCACACGCCCGGTGGGGGTTACGTTGAACCCGCCTGCGCCTGATTGCAGCACCGTTAAGGCTCGTGTGCTGTTAAGGCCTACCAACCAGTCGGATTCAGAGCGGCACACGGCTGCATCTGCCAAGTTGGTCATCTCTTCATCACTCTTAAGCTCATTCCACGCCTCCAGTATGGCGTCATCCGTCATGCTTTGCATCCACAGGCGCTTCAGCGGCTTTTTGATTTTACCGAATCGTATGATATTGCGGAAAATAAGCTCACCTTCGCGCCCGGCATCGCATGCATTCACCAGCATATTCACTTCTTTGCTGCGTGCCAGTTTTAATACTTTTTTCAGGCGGTCTGCAGATTTGGGGATGGGTTCTAACTCCATGCTGCGGGGCATGACCGGCAGGTAGTCCATCTTCCATGGCAAGCTTTTGCCGTCTTCCGTTTGGGGCTTTTTCTGCTCTACCAAGTGACCCACGGCAGAGGTAATGATGATGCTGTCATTACTGTAGCTGCCATCTGCATCCGATTTTTTGAGTTTACCGAGCTTGCGTCCCAGGACTCGCGCCAAATCTGCTGCTACGCTGGGTTTCTCTGCAATGATGAGTATCTTGGACATGGTTTTCGGAAAAGGTTACGGCCACCCGCACGGGGGCTTTTTGCTTCTCTATAGATAGCCTGATTCTACCCCTCTTTGTCAAGTTTAAAATAAGTCATTGTTGATTTTGTCGGCAAATAAAAACCTGCCCTCCATTGCGGAGGGCAGGTTAAGATTAATTGAGAAATGAAACGCCGTTATTTCTTAATACGGTCATTTTCACCGGGGCCCCAAGAGGGCAGGTAATCCGGGATTCTCGGCCCGTCGCCGGGGCAGGTGTCGGGCACGCGGTATTGTTTACGTGCGGCGTGGTATTTAGCGGTAAGGTCTTTCATTACCTCTGCATAGGCGGGGTCTTGCGACACATTCTGCATTTGCTGCGGGTCTTTCTCATTGTCGATGAGCAACCATTCATTTTCGGGCTTGCGTATGCCGCTCTGGCGCTCATGGCCCAACGGGGTCCAAATTCGGGCGAAAGTGTAGCGGGCGGTGCGAATGCCGTCGTGACGGGGGGCGTTGTGCTCACCGGGTTGTTCGTAGAAGGCGTAATAGAGCGGGCGGTCGCGGAATTGGGGTGCGTCGCCTGTCTTAAACAGCGGCACCAGAGAAACACCCTCCATCGTGCGGGTGTTTTCCTGTGTGTCTGTGCCGGTTACCTCCAGCAGAGTAGGTGCGTAGTCAATGTTTTGCACCATGGCATTGCTGCGGGTCTTGGCCGGTATCTTGCCTTTCCATCTCATGATGAGCGGCATGCGCATGGATTCCTCGAAAATCCAACGTTTGTCGTACAAACCGTGCTCGCCGAGGTAGAAGCTTTGGTCACCCACGTAGATGACGAGCGTGTTCTCAGAGAGCCCGCTCTGGTCCAAATAATCCAGCAATGATGCTATGGACTCATCAAGTGAAAGAATGCAGCCCAAATAGTCCTCCATGTACCAGCGCCAGCGTTGTTCCGTCATGTCTTCCGGGGTCTTGATTTTGCCGGAGCGCATGGCTTCCACAAACTCGCGTGTGCGGCGTGTGTAGAAGTCTACATACACCTGTTGCAAGCCCGGTTCAATCCAATCTGTGCTCCACCCCAAATTGGTTTTGGGTGCAAACTTGGGCTCGTGTTTTTCGATGTTGAAGTCAGCAGGTATTTGACCTGCAAACTCGCCGTTTTTAATTTTGTTGCGCAGTTGGTTCTTGGGGATAATCTCCTTCATCACGTCGAAGGGGATTTCCGAGTATACCAAATGGTTGTCATTCCAGTTGCATAAGTCCCATCCTACGGTTTGGCGGTTATGCTGCATGAACTCCGGGCGGTTCTCCCATGTGTCGTGCAGTGTGGCCGGGGGTGTCATTTTGGATACGTGCTTCTTGATGATATCCAAATGGCGTGGGGCCGGTAACCAGTTGCGGTGCGGGGCTTTGTGTCCCACAATCAGGGCAAAGGGTTTGCTCTTGTCTCGGTTTTCCATCCAAGTGATGGCCATGTTGGTTACCACATCTGTCACATAGCCGCGGTGGCGTATGCTTTTAGTGCGTCCTTGGGCATCTGCAAATTGGAAGGTTGAGTTAAGGTAGTCTCCTTGGCTGGGGAATACTTGCCATGAGTCAAATCCCGTGGGCTGTGAAATAAGGTGCCACTTGCCTACAATGCCGGTTTGGTATCCTGCGGCTTGCAACATTTTGGGGTAGGTGGGCTGTGCTCCGTTAAAAGCGGGCCCGCCATAGTTGTACAAGAAACCGTTGTTGTGAGAGTGGCGCCCTGTGAGCATGCAGGCTCGCGACGGCCCACAAAGCGAGTTGGCGCAGTAGGCGCGGTCAAATACCATGCCTTCGTCTGCCAAACGTTTGAATCCGGGCAGCGGCACCGGGGTGTCCTTTTCGTTGGTACCCATGGCATTTACGGAGTGGTCATCAGAGATGATGAAGAGGATGTTAGGCCTCGTGTCTTCCGTAGCTGCGGCTGCTACTGCCCCCATGAACATTGCCGCTGCTGCGGCCATTGTACGTGAGATAATCATAACGTATTGAATCTATCTCAAATTCATTCCGGTGTCAAGGAAAAATGCCGGTCTGCATGATGGTGATTATCTTCGCGTTTCTTCGGTGGCGGAAAGTTGCGCTCTTGTGCCTTTTGTTCTTGACTATTGCATGCTCCGGTGTAGAATCATGTTATAGACACTTTCAGTAAAGAAGGAGAAAATAAGGCATGAAAAAAGTTTTAATAATCGGGGGTGGCCCGGCCGGCTTGACTGCTGCATATGAATTGGCTCGCAACGGTGGGGTTGACGTTACAATCTTTGAGCGAGAATCTCAGCTCGGTGGCATTTCTCGTACCCTTGAGTACAATGGCAATCGTATTGATATCGGTGGCCATCGCTTCTTCTCCAAGTCTGACACGGTTATGAATTGGTGGCGTGATATGATGCCGCTGCAGGGGGCTCCGTCTTGTGATGATGTAGAACTTAAACGCGAGGTTCCTCTGGCGGAGAATGGCCCCGACCCCGAGAAAGAAGACCGTGCCATGTTGGTGCGCTCTCGCCTCAGTCGCATTCTTTTCTTGCGTAAGTTCTTTGATTATCCGGTGTCGCTCAGCTACAATACCGTGCGTAATTTAGGCCCCATTCGTATGGTGAAAATGGGCTTCAGCTACCTTGCCAGTATGGTGCATAAGCGTAAAGAAAACAGCTTGGAGGACTTCTTTATCAATCGCTTCGGCTCAGAACTTTATAAAACATTCTTCCGCGATTATACCGCCAAGGTATGGGGCGTGCCCTGTAACAAAATCGGCGCAGATTGGGGCGCTCAGCGCGTAAAGGGGCTTTCTATTGCCAAGGTGTTGGGGCATGCTCTCGGTAAGATGGCTTTCTGGAAAAAACGTGATAAGCAAGGTGGCGAAACCTCTCTTATTGAAGAGTTCTGGTACCCCAAATATGGCCCCGGTCAGTTGTGGGAAACCGTGGGCTCCGAAGCAGAAAAACTGGGCGTTAAGATTCTTCGCCGTCAGGATGTAGAACAGGTTGTTGTTGAAAATGGCCGCATTTCTGCTCTGGTTGTTAAAGATTTGACTACCGGTGAAACCACCCGTTATGAGGCAGATGAAGTAATTTCTACCACTTCCGTACAAGAACTCATCCGCAAGATGGGTGATGCCGCACCCGCTCCCGTAAAAGAGGTGGCAGAGGGGTTGGTTTACCGCGACTTCATGACTGTTGGCCTGTTGCTTAATAAATTGCAGCTCAAGAGTAAGAATATGAATACCACGGTGGGCGAACACGGTGTGGTGCCCGATAACTGGATTTATGTTCAAGAGCCCGATGTCAAGGTGGGTCGCCTGCAAATCTTCAACAACTGGAGCCCCTACCTTGTAAGCGACCGCAACAAGGCGTGGATCGGTATGGAATACTTTGTCAATGAGGGTGATGAACTCTGGAGCATGGATGATGCCGCATTCTGTGACTTTGCCGAAGGTGAGCTTGCTAAGCTCGGTATTATCGATAAGGCTGATGTTGTAGACCACAAGGTGTTCCGTATCGAAAAGGCATATCCCGCTTATTTCGGCAGCTATAAGCAGTTCTCCGTCATTCGTGAGTGGGTAGACAGCCTTCAGAATCTCTACTTGGTAGGCCGTAACGGTATGCACCGCTACAATAACATGGACCACTCCATGCTTTCTGCTATGGAGGCGGCAAAAAATATCGTTTCCGGCACTACTGCCAAAGATAATATTTGGGAGGTGAATACCGAGAAAGAGTACCATGAATCAAAGTAACAATCAAGCAAGCAGAATCAGCAAAATTCTGCTTTGCTTTTTTACGGTTACGCTGCTCAGCATCTTTATCTTCGGGCCTTCCGGGGATATGTATGTAGATGCTGACGGCAATAAGCATGTGCCCGGTTTTTTTAATGATGCCGTTATTACTTACGCTGACCAGATAAATGGTAATCATCCCGTTTCTGATTGGCATAGCTCTCTTTATATGTATGAGGGCAGGGTCGTGCATTCCTTTTTGGAAGCCATTACCGGGCAAGAGGTAGACGGCTATTTGCCACAACGCTTTTTAATGTGGGTGGCAGACATCCTGATGCTGGTCAATTTATCATATTGGCTGGCACTGATGCTGCAACGCAGCCCGCGTATGTGGTGGATGGCTCTGCCATTGGGGGTGTGCATGATGCAGTTGCACCTCATTTTGGGAGTCAGTCTCGACTTCTTTTTCACAACAGCATTGTTCAGTGCCATTTCTTTGAGTATACTGATATACCGCAGTAACAAAAAGTGGGTGCTTGTGTTCAGCTGTATCGCCATGGTTTTGTTGTTGGGGCATATGGTAGAGTACCGCAGAAATGCCGCCTTGTTGCTGCCCATTTTTGTGTATTTGGTTACTGCCAGGTTTATGCCGTCTTTTCGTATTCCGGTTAAGGCAAGCGTAGCGGCTGTATTTACTTTGGCTCTTTATTACGTGGCAACTCATTTTATTGCTCTGTGCGGGTTGCCCGTAGAAGACAAACCCTCCCTCACGCCCATGGTAGAGTCAGACCTTCGCATCGCTGCTATTTTGGATGGTAAGCGCGAAGAAGAATGGCCCCGCTTGCGCGCGGTTGGCTTGAATGTCTACGATCATGAATACCGCGACTCCATCACGGCGTATTGGTCCGGGGCAGAGCATCCTAAAGATTGGGATAGCGTTCGGGATTATTACGTTGCAGCGTGGAAAAATAATACCGGCAATATGTTGATGGCTCGTGCTTTGCAGTTCTCTCAATTTATGTGGAGTGGCGGTACCCCGTGGGTGGTGGAAAAAACGGCAGATGCCATGTACCCGCAAATGACGAATAATCCCCAACGCTGGAAAGTGTTGGCAGATACCGATGTTAAGTCTCTCTTCGTTCGCATTTTCAGGTTAGCTCTTACTTTGGGCACCATTGTCATGTGTTGCTGCTACGTATGGCTTTGGTTGGTGCGGCGTAGAGCCTTATCGCCCGAACAGTACTTGATGATGATTATCACCGGGGCTGCTACAGCCTATTCGCTCAGTTATATCGTTGTCACCCCCACGGCAGATTTGCGCTACCTTCTCCCTGCTCAGATTTTGGGTATTATCGTCATGTGTTATCTTGCATTTAAGAAACGTTTTAACGTGGAATGATAGCGCTGCTTTTTTATAACTAGAGTATATAGTTGCAATAGTCTCTACTCCGTTTATGCACGAGTGTTTAAACGGAGATTTTTTTGTACGTCAGGCATGACACGTAACTGGGGTGAGAGTCCCCAATGAGCCGCTGACAGGGCGGAATCAAATAGCCAAAGGCAACTGCGTCACAGTAATGTGGGGTGGGAAGGAAGCCGGAGGCGAAACACAGACAGGAT
>JAZNGY010000055.1:0-5150 GCA_045576695.1 Akkermansia sp. | reverse complement strand
GAGCGTGAAGAGAGCCCGCGACAGCGGGCGAACGAAACCTCCGGTTCAGATAGATAAAAAATAGGAGCCCCGTTGAAAACGGCGGCGACAGAAAAGCGTGGCTTTATGATTTACGACCATCAAAATATTGAGCCTCAATATAATTTTATAAAATCAATAACGGAATAATTCATCCGCTTTTTCATTTTGCGGCGGCCATTCTGTCACCGCCGTGTTCAACGGGGTTCCATTCAACTTGTATCACTACCCGAGGTTCCGCCCGCCCGCTATCGCGGGCTCACTGCACCACCGGCTAAGCTTCTTATCGCCCCTAGACGGGGCTCTGGAATTCGACTCGCTGTCTGCTCGATAAATTACAATTTATAGGACTGATACATCTATCAACTGTAATCGTTAACAGAACAAACAGTCTGCTGCTGTGCTTACGGAATAAGTATTTCAAAATCCACCAATTGTTTCCACTTGTTAGCATATTATTAAAATAGGAGTTAAATCTTGACAAGTATCTGCGGTGCATATACAATAGCCTGCATGTTCAGCATCAAACAGGTTGTTACCCCCAGCAAGACGGATATCGATGGCCGCATGAAGCTTTTTTCTGCCGTGCAGCTCATGCAAGACTGCTCAGAGATGTGGAAGAACAGCGAGCCGGCATTCATGGATTTTTTGCTTGAGAACCAAGGGGCGCAGCTGCTGAATTTTCGCTATTTAGAGATACTGAGAGTGCCCGAGCTTGGGGAGCAACTCACCTGCACTACCGGCGTATACGGAGCGCAGGGGGCATTCGGGTACCGCAACACGGCCATTTATGATGCCGCGGGCGAGCCCTGCTACCGCTCTTGGTGCATAGGGGCTTTTGTGAGCGCAAAAACGGGGCGTTTAATGAAACTGCCACAAGAGGTGGCCGAGCGTATGACTATTGATACCCCTCTGCCCATGCCCTACGGCAGCCGCAAAATCGCCCTACCCGAGGTAGAGCCCATACCCCTGCCCGCCATTACGGTGCAGCGCAATGATATTGACTACAACCGCCACGTCAACAACGCGCATTACATACGCATGGCCTTAGAATGTATACCCGAGGAGTTTGTGCCCACCGCCCTGCGTGTGGAATACAAGCGCCCCGTGCAGCCGGGCGCGGTTATTCAGCCCATGCTGATACTGCAACCCATGGCAGCCTATGTGCAGTTGTATGTGGGGGAAACCCTTTGCGCCGCGGTGGAGTTTACACGCTGACCGGTTGCCGGCCGGGCCCTGCAGTGTACAGGGCATAAAAAATCCACCGCCGAGCGCAGGAGCGCAAGGCGGTGAAAAAAAATCGAATATTCGCAAACTTGCGAGGGGCACTATTACTTGATAACGCCGAGTTCGCGGCCGGCCTGAGCAAAGGCGGCAATGGCGCGGTCCAACTGCTCTTCTGTATGGGCAGCAGAGAGCTGGGTGCGAATACGAGCCTGCTCTTTGGGCACCACGGGGTAGAAGAAGCCCATGGCATATACGCCGAGCTCGAGCAAGCGGTTGCTGAAGCGCTGAGAAAGAGCGGCATCACCCAACATGACGGGTACAATGGCGTGGCCGGCACCGGCAAGGGTGAACCCGCACTGCTCCATACCCTTGCGGAAGTAGGCGGCGTTGTGCTGCACGCGCTCGGTCAGCTCGGTGGAGGCCTCAAGCATGTCAATCACCTTGATGGTGGTGGCAGCAATGGCGGGCATTACGCTGTTAGAGAACAGGTAGGGGCGGGACTTCTGGCGCAGCATGTCAATCACCTCCTTGGGACCGGATACATAGCCACCGGATGCACCGCCGAGTGCCTTACCGAAGGTACCGGTGGTGATGTCCACCTTGCCGAAGAGGCCGCAATGCTCGTGCGTACCACGGCCACGGGCACCCAAAACGCCGGTGGCGTGAGATTCGTCAAAGTGTACGATAGCGCCGTACTTCTCGGCAAGCTCATGAATCTTGTCGAGGCTGGCTACAATACCATCCATGGAGAACACACCATCGGTAGAAATAAGGATGGTGCGGGCACCGTTGGCCTTGGCCTCTTGCAGCTTGGCCTCGAGGTCTGCCATATCATTGTTAGCATAGCGGTAACGGGCAGCTTTGCAAAGGCGCACGCCGTCGATGATGGAAGCGTGGTTGAGGGAGTCGGACACAATGGCGTCTTCCTTAGAGAGCAAAGCCTCAAACAAGCCACCGTTGGCATCGAAGCAAGAGCCGAAGAGGATGGTATCTTGTGTACCCAAGAAGTTGCTCAGGCGCTCCTCGAGCTCGCGGTGCAGCGTTTGCGTACCGCAGATGAAACGCACGGAGGCCATACCGAAGCCCCAGCGGTCGATAGCCTCTTTGGCGGCTTTCTCAAGCTCGGGGTGGTTGGCAAGGCCCAAGTAGTTGTTGGCGCACATGTTGATGACACTGCTGCCATCTTTAAGGCCTACCTCAGAGAACTGAGGTGTAGCGATGTAGCGCTCTTGCTTGTACAGGCCGGCCTCTTGAAGAGCTGCAAGGTCTGTAACCAATCGGTTTTTGAAATCTGTATTATACATAACGGTATCTGCCCATCGGCGGGCGAGGTATTGTAGTACCTTGTCCCTCATTTGTCAATGATTATGGCAGGGGAATCAGGGCAAACGCATTAGGATTATGACACTTTCTTCAGATTGACAATTTACCATTTACAATTTACAAAGTTATTGAATTTACAAGCTCTTATATAAATATTCATCAGCTAAAAGCCCACCATAAGGCATTATCCTTTCCCGGCTACATAGCGAGAGAAACATGTTTTTGCGCAATGCTGCGGGCATAAAACATCGTGCTGCACTCAGGCCGATGTTTTATCAGAAAATTGTAAATGGCAAATTGTACATTGTAAATAAAGAACTTACAAGGTTCGTTGCCTAATACGTTTGCCCTGGCAGGGGAATACACAATTTATTCGCGCGTAGGCATAATCAAAACCCATAGTCCGGTTAGAATGATAAATCGGAGTTTGAATGTACGAAATACGATATACGAGGTACGAAGTTCAGAGTCAGGCGCCTGCGGCGCAGTGTTGCAAAGCTACGCATGAGTTGCCGCTGAAATTACGGCTGTATGCCTAACTATTACTTCGTATTTTGAATCTCGTAACTCGTACTTCAAATTGCATTTACGGGCTAAATTGCCCCCGCACGTAACAACATTTTTTCGGCTAGGCGCACAGCTGCGGGTGATTGGCGCGGTTCGTTATGGCAAAAAATGGGATGCTCGCTGTTTGACAACAGCTTAAGAGACTGGTATAATGCGGCGCGTCATGAAGATATACCGCGAGTCCGATGCCGAGTTTGCCACAGCCGTAGCAGCCATGAACCGCCGCGCCATCCCCACGGGCGATATTCAGGCGACGGTGGCCGCCATTATTAATGAGGTGCAAACCCGTGGCGATGCCGCGCTGTGCGACTACGCCGCCAAGTTTGACCGCGTACAGCTTACCCCCGCAGACCTGCGTGTTACGGAAGCTGAGCTTGCCGAGGCGCAAGCCACCGTACCGCAAGAGGTGAAAGATGCCATCGCGGCATCTCTTGCCAATATCACCTATTTTTCTGAGCAAAGCATGCGCCGAGATTGGACCGGCACTAACGCCCAAGGCTGCGAGGTGGGCGAGCGCTTTGTGCCATATGACCGCGTGGGTATTTACGTGCCGGGCGGCAAGGCTCCGCTGGTTTCCACCGCGCTGATGACCGGTGGCTTTGCCAAGGCAGTGGGCGTGCCGCAAATTGTGGCCATGACCCCCTGCGGCCCGGATGGCAAAGTAAACCCCGCCGTGTTGGTAGCCTTGCAAGCCGCAGGCGCCACAGAGATTTACCGCATAGGCGGTGCCCAAAGCATTGCCGCACTTGCGCTGGGTACAGAGACCATCGCCCCCGTGCAAAAGATATTCGGCCCCGGCAACCGATTTGTGGTAGAAGCCAAGCGCCAATTAGTGGGAGCCGTTGCCATAGACCTGTTGCCCGGCCCCAGCGAGGTAATGGTGTTGGCAGACCACACCGCCAACCCCGCCTTTGTGGCGGCAGACCTGCTGGCCCAGGCAGAGCACGGTGGTGATAGCGCCATTGCCTTTGTTACCACCTCAGAGGCCTTGCTCTCTGCCGTGCAACAACAAATTGCAGAGCAGGCTGCCACGCTCTCTCGCGCGGCATACCTGCAACAGGTGCTTGAGGATAACACATACTGCTTCTTGGTTTCTGCCATAGAAACCGGAGCCGACATCGTGAACGCCTACGCCCCCGAGCACCTGGTGCTGGTGGTAGACCCCGCCATAGAAGAACCCACCCTTGCCCGCATTCGCACCGCAGGGGCAATCTACGCCGGCACCTATTCTACCGTTGCCTGTGGTGATTTCTTGGCAGGCCCCAGCCACACCCTCCCCACCGGGGGCTCCGGCAAGTCATTCTCCGGCATCCGTGCAGACCAATTCCAACGCCGCACCTCCATTGTACGCATGAGCCCGGCGGCCGCCCGCGCCTCCCTGCCCCATGTGCTCACCTTTGCACGTGTAGAGGGGCTCGATGCCCACGGCCGTTCCCTCGAAATCCGCACCCGTTCCCTGTAAAGCTCAACCCCGACAGTATATGAAATCCCCTCTGATTTTAATACTTGTCAGCGTATTGACTCTCAGCTCATGCGGGTTTGTGCAGCAGTGGCAAGAGTCACGGAAGCAGGATGCCGCCTACACCGAATACGTAGAAGAGAAAGCAAAAGAAAGCAAGCCCTTGGCGGAATTGAAACACGCGGCTGCCACTGCAGCACGCGCCCAAATCCGTATCTCATGGGATGCCAATGATACAGAAGACACCATTATACCCTCAATTGATAAATTCTGGTAATATATGTGCGAGGAGTGATATAATCACCTCGCCGGAGCAGGAGCTCAGTGTAAGCTGCAATGAGCTCCTGGCTTGGACGAGTTCGTTTATGCCCCAGTACTGCACAAATAGTAAGTACGGCCGCAAGTAAGAACCATCCAAGCCCCGTCCTCGGGGCCGGTACTCAAACTCGTATAATTGAAAGGTACCGTCCCTGCGACGAGTCCGAAATTGAGGAGGAGACATAATGCAACAGAAATCAGTAAAAAGCAAGCCGGAAAACACCGAAACCGCAACTCA
>JAZNGY010000054.1:0-2294 GCA_045576695.1 Akkermansia sp. | reverse complement strand
TAACAGAGCGTTAAAAAATACATTTTTCTGTGCCCTGGTGTGCAGAGGTTCCCATTGGCATTACCTGTATTGTCATCTGTGGGCCTTCTACACTTTTTGCCGGGATACTGCTTGATTTGAATGAAAAAACGTGTTATTTTTCTTCTTGGCTGAAAGATGTTAATTTTTTGGTACTCTTATACAAACAACCAACCATTAAAAACATGATGAAACGCGCATTACTTCTTCTTTCGCTCCTCGCGCTGCCCTGTGTACTTACTTCTTACATGGCTGAGGCTGCACCAAGTACGGATACTGCTGCACCCGGCACCGATGCTGCCACGGTATCTCCTCTCGATAAGTTATGCAAACTTGTGAAATTGTATGGTTACTCGGATGCCGAAATAAAATTTTTACGTGCCGGGTATGAGGGAGATACTACCACTTTGAATAATCTGAAAGACAAAAATCACATTGGTATCTATTGTATGGGTGCCGCTGCCGCCGGCAACAAAGAGCTGGTTCTGCAATGCCTTGACAAAGGCGCACAGCCAAACCGGGGGCTTGGTGGCGCTGCCTTGGGTGGCCATATGGATATCGTACAGTTGATGCTCGAAAAAGGCGCTACTGGCTACGACTGGGGGCTTAGGAGCGCTGCTGCGGGTGGCCATATGAACATCGTACAGTTGATGCTCGAAAAAGGCGCTGACCAGAACGATGGGCTTTATGGCGCTGCTCGTGGTGGCCATATGGATATCGTTCAATTATTGCTCAGCAAAGGAGCTGACCCGGACTTTGGGCTTGAGGACGCTGCTCTTGGTGGCCATATGGATATCGTTCGGTTGCTGCTCTCCAAAGGGGCTGACCCGAACGATGGGCTTAGAGGCGCTGCAGAGGGTGGCCATATGGACATCGTACAGTTGATGCTCTCTAAAGGCGCTACTGACTACAACAGGGGGCTTTGGCACGCTGCATTGGGTGGCCATATGGACATCGTACAGTTAATGCTCTCCAAAGGTGCTGACCTGAACTGGGGGCTTGAAGGCGCTGCATGGCGTGGCCATATGGAAATCGTACAGTTGCTGCTCAACAAAGGTGCTATTGACTACGATTGGGGGCTTTATTGGGCTGCTCGTGGTGGCCATATGGAAATCGTACAGTTGCTGCTTTCCAAAGGCGCTGACCAGAACAAGGGGCTTAGTGGCGCTGCTATGGGTGGCCATATGGACATCGTACAGTTGATGCTCTCCAAAGGTGCTGACCCGAACGAGGGGCTTTGGGACGTTGCTATGGGTGGCCATATGGACATCGTACAGTTGATGCTCTCCAAAGGTGCTGACCCGAACGAGGGGCTTAGTGGCGCTGCTATGGGTGGCCATATGGACATCGTACAGTTGATGCTCTCCAAAGGCGCTACTAACCTTGATTCAGCCCTTAAAATAGCCGAGGATTTCGGCCATACCGAGTGCGCAGAGCTTATCCGCGCGGCAATGAAGAAGTAATGTTTGATGTTGAATCTTTGATGTTTAAAGTTTAATACTCATTCAAGGCGAATATCACAACAAACTTTTTTACCGGTGCCGTTGGGGTGATACCATGGCACCGGTTTTTTGGGGAAAGTTGAAAAGAAGATGAGCCGGGTAATTTGAAGTACGAGTTACGAGATTCAAAATACGAAGTAATAGCTAGGCATCCAGCCGTAATGACAGCGGCAACTCATGCGTGGCTTTGCAACACTGCGCCGCAGGCGCCTGACTCTGAACTTCGTACCTCGTATATCGTCATTCGTACATTCAAACTCCGATTTATCGACCGATATTCAAGCACCCTTTATGTTCATGCTGCCTTTCTTACAAAGAAAGCAGCCTGTATGAAAATACAGGCTGCGGTAAATTACTCTTTAGCAGAGCCACTTAACGGTGGCGACGAGGACCGTGCTTCGGACCAAACTTGGGGCCGCACTTAGGACCGAACTTGGGGCCGCACTTAGGACCGAACTTGGGGCCGGGCTTCGGGCCAAACTTCGGACCAAACTTAGGACCAAACTTGGGGCCGCACTTGGGACCGCACTTGGGACCGAACTTGGGACCGAACTTGGGACCGAACTTGGGGCCGGGCTTCGGACCAAACTTGGGGCCGGGCTTCGGGCCGAACTTGGGGCCGCACTTCGGACCGCGCTGAGGACCGAACTTGGGGCATACCTTGGGGCCGTGCTGAGGGACGAACTTGGGACCTACTTTGGGACCAAACACGGGGCCGGGGCAGTGGCGAGGAGCGGGTTTAGGGCAGGGCATGCCGTGATGAATGGGAGCAGC
>JAZNGY010000053.1:0-14089 GCA_045576695.1 Akkermansia sp. | reverse complement strand
GGGTTCGAATAACGTTTATTCCGGACCCAGGGTTCCGCCGCTAACGCGGCTGTACCCTGGGCTATCATATACCGCCTCGCCATACGGCGAGGCTCAAAAATTCGGTTCGCTTCGCTCACATCAAACACCCCGATAAATTATCATTTACGGGGCTGCTCCATCTATCAACTGTAAATTTTAACAGAGCGAAACAAAAAAGCCCCGCACATGCGGGGCTTGTGGTACGGAGAGAGAGGGATTCGAACCCTCGGTGACATCTCTGCCACGTTCGATTTCGAGTCGAGTGCCTTAGACCAACTCAGCCATCTCTCCATGAACTCTACAATGTGGAGTGGGGGTATTATGGAAGCAAGTAAGTGAATTGTCAAGAGATTTTGTATTAACAGACACATTTAGCTTGAGCGAACGGGGGTGAATATGGTAGAATGAGAAAGCGACAATTTTAACCATAGATAACAACATGAAGAAGATTCAAAAAGTGGTAGGCATGCTGGTTATGGTGGCAAGTATGCTTTGCAGTAATGCCTCTGCCGTGAAGCTGCAAGATTTGCATCTGCCGATGACTCGAGATGAGGCGGATAACACCCTTACTAAAGATTACGACTATACCATATTGTCTGACAGCACCATACGCCGCACATGGAAGCTGAAAGGCCGTAAGGTGCACATGGATTTTAAGCTCAATAGAGAAGGTAGAGCTCTGTGCATTGCGATAGAGTATGATTCACCGGCTCCCAGGAAGGCGGTAGATAAAGATATCAAAGCGATTACGGGTGGAAAATCCGGTTATAAAAAGTTGGGTAAACCCAAAAAGAATACGAATACCTATGGCATGGAGCATGCCTTGGGTGCCAAGGTGAAAGATGCTGCCGGTAAAGGTGATGGGTGGATATTTGTGGAGCACAGTACTGCCTCTCGCAAAAGATGTACCCGCTTGGTATATTATGCATCCAAACCCACGCGCGACCGCCTGAGCCTTGGCGAAGCTCGCGAAGATGGTGGGTATACGGCCATGGGTAGCTCCGGTAGTAGTAAAGTTGATATTTCAGCCTTGAAAGAAGATGAGGAGGACCGCCGCAGTGCCAAGCCGGCGGGCAAGCGTGTGGCCTTGGCAGATACGCCCGAGGAGCCCGTGGCGAGCAGTGCCGATGATGATTTCAACAGCCCCGATAAAGATATTACTCTGGATGACGATGAGCCTGTGGCTCAAAATAAGTCGAAATCCGCTCAGGGGGCTGCCTCTGCCGCTCAAGATGCGGAGTCTGCTGCGGCCAATGACAGCAAGGGATTCTTGCCGCCGAGTATTTCTGAGCCGGTGCAGAAGATGCTGGGGCTTAATGCCTTGGTGAGCGATATTCTCATTGTGGGGTTGCCGCTGTTGCTGTTGATTATCTGTTGTATGATGGTAAGCAAGCGCCGTGCCAATGCTCGCCGAAAGGAGGCAGAGAGAATCATGAGCAAGAAACCCGGTAGCTCTCAAGATACCGCCGAGTAAGTGTTACGCAGTCAAACAATCTGCTTGACCCCGCCACTTCAAAAGAGTAGAACACAGCACCTCTCATGTTCAAAAAGATTATATTCAGTACCGCCGCATGCCTCATGCTGGTGCAGTGCAACACGCTCAAATCTGATTGTGAAGCACTCGCTGAGCGTGAGGCGCAGATTGCCCAAGAACAAGTGGGCGACTACTACATAGGCCGCCGTTATTATATACCCTACACCCGTTTTTGGGGGTATTTGAGAAAACCCGGGCAAAGCTGGCGCACGGCCAAGCTGGTTATTATGGATGAGCAAACCTGCCGCCAGCCGGACCGCGGGCTTGAACCGCCGTTGGAGAATCCGGTGTTCGGTACGGATCATAATGTGGAGTACATTATACGCGGTAATTATACCGGCACCCAAGCCTACGAGCCCAATACCAACCAAGCATTGCCCGTATTCCGCCTCGCGGGGTATGAGGTGCGCAATAAAAATGCGGGTTTCCTCTTTGTGCCGTCCGAAGAATACACAACAAAAAACGTATCTTTACAACCGCAGCTCATGCCCACGGCAGAACAATGTGCAACATGTCGATAATATGACGCGCATTTGCCGCGCACAACGCCCGAAAACCTGCTATACTGTTCAGGCAAATCAGGCGGCACGGCATGCCTGAAGCATATGCATCTACAAGTATCTCGTCTGTAAATCATTATGGCTCAAACAAAGATTATCGTTGGTCTTGAAATGGGAAGCACCAAAACCTGTATGGTGGTGGGAGAGGTCCGCCCGGACTCCTCAGCCGCCATTATCGGTGTGGGTGAGGTGCCCAGTGCCGGTATTCGCATGGGCGAGATATCGAACATGAGCATGGCTCGCCAGTGCTTGTTTGATGCTTGGCAGCACGCACAAGACCACGCAGACGTGGAGATTCTCAACGTGATTCTCTCTGTTACGGGGGAGCACATTTACGGCGAAAACGGGCATGGCTCTTACCGCTTGCCCGATGATGAAAACATCATTGAATACGAGCACATCAACCTTGCCCGTGAAAAGGCAGAGAAGATTGAGATTGCGGCAGACCGCTTCATCATCAATCGAGAGATGGGTAACTTCAGCATAGATAACCGCGAGACATCTCACCACCCGGTGGGGCTTACCGGGCGTACGCTTGATGTTAAGTGCCATGTGATGCACGGTATTCTTACCCGCATTCAGAATTATCTGATGTGTGCCCGCCAGGTGCCGCTTGAGGTAGAGGATATTGTCTTTGCTCCGCTTGCAACGGCCCAGGTGGTATTATCTCGCCAGCAAAAAGAAGCCGGTGCGCTGCTTATTGATATAGGTGGCGGTACCTCAGACTTTATATGCTACAGCAACGGTGATATAGTAGCCAGTGGTTGCATACCCGTGGGTGGTAAAGCCATTGATAAAGATATTGTAGAGCAAAGTAGCCAGCAAATGAGTACCAAGGCGGCAGAGGTGCTCAAATGCACGGAGGGTAACGCCTTCGGGGATGTTAAAGATACCTCACCCGCCTACTACCGCAGCGATTTGGGGCACGAGGTTTCCATACCGCGCGGCTTGCTTAACAAAATTATCCGCGACCGCCTCGCCTCCATTCTTTTGCAGGTAAGAGACAACATACCGCCCCATGTGTTGAGCCAAAGCGGCATGACGGTGTACCTCTCCGGCGGTACCAGTTTGATGCGCGGTTTGGATAACTTGGCACAATTCATCTTCAAGGTGCCGGTACGCCAGCCCCTGCCACCCAGCACGGGAGATGACTACACCTACCTGTCAGACCCCCGCTACTGCACGGCCATAGGCCTTATCCGTTTTGCTCAAAAATGTGAGGCTGCCATGCGCCGCAAGCAAGGCGGTTGGTGGCGCCGTTTTATCAATTTCATACGAGGTCGCCGTTGATGTGGCCTTGCCCCCCCCCCATAAATTACCGTGAAGGAAGAATCTCAAATTATTGCTGCGCTTGAAATCGGCACCACCAAAACATGCATGGTGGTGGGTGAAATATATGCGGATGGGCCGTCTACCATCTTAGGCTTGGGCGAGGTGCCCAGCACCGGTATGCAAGATGGTGTTATTGTAGACAAAAAGCAGGTGATTAACAACATACGCGATGCTTGGCAAATTGCTCAAGACCACTCCAATGTTGATATTCAGAGCGTGTATGTTGCCATAACGGGTGAGCATATCATGGGGCAATTAGGCGAGGGTTTCTGCTACTTGTCTGAAGAAAATAATACGATAACGCAAGAGAACATAGACTTGGTTAACAACCATGCCGCTGCTTGCGAGTTGCCTTTAAACCGTGCCCTTATCAGCTGCGAGGCGGGCAGCTACCTGATAGATGACCGCGAAGCTGTTGATGAACCCTTGGGCCTCAATGCCCGCAAACTCTCTACACAATGCCACATCATACATGGCGATAGTGATACCCTCAAAACGCTTCAGCAGTGCATACGCAATGTGCCGCTCGAGGTAGAGGCCTTCGTGTTCTCGCCGGTGGCAACGGCGCATTTCATGGCCAACCGCAAAGAGCGCCATGCCGGCGCCCTGATTATTGATATTGGCAGTGGCACCACAGACTACGCCTGCTATTGCGATAACACCCTCGTGGCGTGTGGCTGCATACCGCAGGGCGGCAATACCATTAACTCAGATATTCTGGAGCTGGCCGGTACTCACATGACGTTTGAAGCCGCAGAAAGCCTCAAGTGCCACCAAGGTTGCGCCTTCGGCAGTAGCGATGATTATACACCTGCCACCTATACGGATGCCTTGGGTGTCATTTACAGTATGCCCCGTGGCAAACTCAATGATATTATACGCGACCGCCTGGCAGATATCTTGCAAAGTGTAAAGGCAGAAATACCGTCATATGTGTTAGAGCGCCCCAACTTTGCCATATATCTTTGTGGTGGCGGCAGTCTCATGTTCGGGCTGGATCGCTTGGCAAAATTCATCTTTAAAAAGCGCGTATACCAACCGTTTGACCCCGCAAGTAAGGAGGACTATGCCTATATGAGCGATGCCCGTTACTGCACAACCATTGGTGTTATCTACTACGCCATGCAACGAGAACGCGAGAAAGAAGAGCCGGAAAAACTCGGCTGGTTTAAACGCTTGCTTGGTATTTTTCGCAAAAAAGACTGATATTAAAATTTAATTTTCATCACATTATGCTTCCCTATCAAACCATCTCCCGTAAAGAGCACGGCATCTCCATTGTTGGTATCGGTGGTGCAGGCTCCGGCATTTTGCAATGTTTTGCCGGCTCCAGCGCAGACAATGTAAAGCTCTATACCGCCTCGCTGGATGAAAGAGTGGGCCGCGCATTGGGCGACAACGTGCAATTTATTCAGCTGGGGTGTGGGCTTAACCACGGTTTGGGCTCCGGGGGTGACCCCGAGGTAGGCCGCCGCGCTGCAGAAGAAAGCCGGGCAGAGCTTGAGGCCATGTTGGAGAATACCCGCCTGCTGGTTATGGTAGCGGGCTTGGGGGGTGGCACCGGCTCCGGTGCAGCGCCGGTGTTGGCACGCATGGCGCAAGAGCGGGGCATCTTTTTGGTAACGGTGTTGCTGATGCCCTTCAGCTTTGAGGGAAAGCGCCGCCGAGCCCAAGCAGATAAAGCGCTTGCAGAAATATCTTGCCTTACGGATATTCTCTTCTGCTTTGAAAATGATTACATGGAGAACCTCTTTACCACCAACCGCGGTGCCCGTGCCGTGTTTGAAGAGGTAGACCGCTTGCTGGCTAAAGCTACGGCTGCTGTGCCCATGTTGGCATCCTCACCCGGTTTAATCAACCTGGGGCTTGATGAGCTTGCCACAGCCTTAGAGAATAATGACAGCCGCTGCCTCTTCGGCTCCGGTAAAGGTTATGGTGCCGACCGTGCAGAACAAGCTGCCCGCAACGCGCTCGAATCTCCCTTGGTTGCTTATAGAGGCTCGCTCAAGTATGCCCGCACCGTCATCGTTCATGTGGCCGGCGGTGAAAATATGGCTTTGCATGAAATCCGCGTAGCGGTGGAAACCGTTAAAAATGCCTTGGCAGATGAAGATGTAACCGTCTTCTTCGGTACCACGGTTAAACCCCACTTGGGTGATGAAATTCGTGTCACCATTATTGCTTCCATCAACTCGGTAGAGTTCCATGAAGGTATTGCTAAGCAGATAGAGGAAGAAAAACTTGCAGAAGCCGCCGCCGCCGTGCAAGATACCCCCGAAGAAGAAGAGCCTGCCACCCCCGCCGTTGATGATGAAACTGACGTGGAAGAGTCTGACCCTGCCGCAGACAGCGATGACCTGTACTCCGACGAACCGGAGGAAGAGGAGGTGGATGAGACCCCGCTTGAGGATGACGCCGAGCCCGAGGAAGAAGAACAGCCCGCCGCGCCCGAGCAGCCCATGCACCAAGGCGAGCTTATGCCCATGTTGCCTGCCGCCGCCCCCAAACTCTCTGCAGATGACCAAATGGAGCGCGCACGCAGGCTCTTTGCAGAGGTAGATGCCGCAGGTGATTACGCCTCGTCTTCTCACCAAGCCTCAACAGGGGCCGATAATGCAGAGTCCGGCGCTCTCCGCCACCACGACCTCCGCAACATTTTCCCCGATTAAAAGCAAGCCCGCATGGCAAAACGCTACATCGTATACACACTTTGCGCTGTTCTCTGCGCAACGGTGTTCACCGGCTGTTCCTCTGCCGTGATGGCAGAGTTTGTGCCCGCAAGTTCTCCCATTGACCTTCGTATCGGTAATTGGGATGGCATGTTTACCCGTGCTCTTGCCACCTTACCTGCAGAGCAGCAGGTGCTTCTCAATACACCGGGTGGTGAATCCATGATGAGCGATTACGGTGGCTATATGGTGGCACGTTACGTTGCCTACAACCCCAATGTGCCGGCAGAAACTCGTGAACAAGCACTGTTCATTGTCAGCCTCTGGCAAGTGTGGTCCGATGGCGAGCATGGCTACCGCAGTAATTGGCTGCACGAGCCGAAAGCCTGACTCCGCCCCCACCCCTACCGGCCTCAGCAATTTACCAAGAAGATATAAATTTGCTCTAATACTCTGATATAGCCGGCTTGGTAGTCCAAAATGCCGCACCAATATACCGCACCCAAAAGAAGCGCTGAATAAACCAGTTTGACGAGCAGAGCACCCCATGCGGTGGACTTTGTTTTGAGGTATGAGAGAAGCCCGCCGCCCTTATCTTCTGCGCAAATTTTGTTAAATGAACACAAGACCCCAAGGCTGACAATGGCTGCTATTGCCAAAAGATGCGGAGAAATCATGATGAGCGTGGCCATAAAAGCCAGATTGGCAATGGCCTGTATGGTATCCACCGCGTAATAGATGATGTGCCGCAGTGAAAATAACAGGGGGATAAATAATTTATGCTTAATGACCCGCATGCGGCCATCTGTAAACTCGGCAAGCCGGTATTCTTGCGTATATTTTATGCTGCTCGCATCATCTGCACAATAGTTCGCTTTTACTCTGTAAATGGCCAACAGCATCATCATAGCAAAACTTGTAAGCACCGCGCTTATGCTCGCGCCATGCAGTGTCCATTGATAATGCTCCATCCAATAAATCACTATGCCGGCTATGGCTGCCCCTATGAATACGAATTGTAAAAAGCCGTGAAGAATTACCTGCAAGATGACGAATATCTTGAGTATGAACTGAAAATACCTGTATATATACCCGTAGACGGAGTGCTCAAAAGCTTTCTTTTCTGCCGGATTTTGAGCTGTGAAGATTTCACGCTGCTTGTTTTCTTTGTTCTCAGCGTACTCCATACCCGATTCCTTTTCGCCGGTCAGTAAATCAGTCTCCGCTAAAGGAATCAGGCGTTGTGTTTTAGGGGCGTTATCGTTTCTTTCTTTTGACTCCATATGTATGGCACCGCGCGTAAGGGGGCGGATAATAAAAGATGAAGGGTACCCTGTGTCACTCACTCAGGATGACGCATCCTACAATGGTTAATAATGCTTGATCATAATCTCTCTGGCCTTATTGTCATCAAAATCATCCGATATGATTTTTATCTTTTCTTCCAATTCTTCTTTCAGTTTTTCTAATTCTCTTTCTAGCTGTTTTTCTAATTCTCTTTGTATTTCTTCAGCTCGCTTTAGGCTTTCGTTTATCTCTTTTTCAATTGTTTTCATTTCATCCACCATGGTAGAAACCGCAGGCTGTTGGGCCATGATGAAACGCAGCCCCATCCATATCATTTGAATATAATTTTTGCCGTGTATGGCTTGTTCTACAGCCTTTTCAGACTTATTGTAATGCAGATAAATGGCCAAGGCGCAATACTGCCATAGGGTGGCTTGCTCGGGGGTGTGCTGCGCTTCAATCTTGCGGAAAAAATCTTCGCGTGTAATATCTATGCCGTATCGTAATGTTTGCCAATCTTGTGTTGCTGTAGACGCGGTTGTGTGCAAGTGCGTTGTGAGAAAACTTGCCAGGTATTCGGCATCGAGTTGCCGTTTTGTAAGATACACCGCAGGGGAGGCCATTTTATCACCGGGGATGTAAAGGGCGTTGGTGGGTACATCTGAGCGGTTGAGCTTTTTCAATGCCGCATCAATTTCAGGGTCGGGGTCTGTTTTATCCGCCTTCATCAAAACTACCCCATATTGTTCAAAAAGGCGACACACGGCAGGCGGATACGCCGTTTTGTTGTTGGAGAGGCATGTGGCACACCACTTGGCTGTATAGTCAACGTAAACGGGATGCCCCTCTGCCAGCGCCTGTTGCATGAGTTGAGGGCTCCAAATGTTCCATGCCGGGGTGTCTCCACATGCCACTGTATATACCGGTGGCGTGGTAGCTTCCTCTGTTTCGGCATAAGTCAGGCAGGCGCCGGAGACGCACATTATGAAGCTAATAAGCGCTGAGGTGATAAGTGTTTTCATAAACATTGATGAGCGTTGGCATTATATTCAAATTATAACCTCTATCTACAACTCGTCAAGTAAAAAGCATTTTTTTGCCGTAATGTGCTTAATTGCCACAATATGATTGACATTAGGGGAATAAGGGGGTATACTGGCGCGCGTATGAGCACACCCACAAAGAGCTATAAAGACACCATCTTCCTGCCGGACACCACGTTCCCCATGCGCGGTGACCTTACCACCAAGGAGCCGGCTCGTCTTGAAAAATGGGAAAACGAGAAGCTTTACGAGCGAATTACCGGCCGCCGCAAAGCTCAGGGTGCGCCTACTTTCATATTGCATGACGGCCCTCCCTTTGCCAATGGTGACGTACACATGGGCACGGGCCTCAACAAGATTCTCAAAGACTTCATCGTTAAGAGCAAGACGATGAGCGGCTACTATGCCCCCTTTATTCCCGGTTGGGACTGCCACGGCTTGCCCATTGAAGCTAAAGTGGTAAAAGAACACCAAGGGCTTGAGCCTGCCGAGATTCGCCGCCGTTGCACGGAGTTTGCGCTGGGCTACCTCGACCAGCAGCGCCAGTCTTTCCGCCGCCTTGGCGTCTTCGGCGATTGGTTCAACCCGTATGTGACCATGTACCCCAAGTATGAGGCCGGCATTCTGCGCGTGTTCGCCAAGTTGGTTGAGAGCGGCGCCGTTTACCAGTCCATGAAACCCGTGCAGTGGAGCTACGCCCACCACACCGCCTTGGCAGAGGCTGAGGTAGAGTACATGGAGGATACCTCCACCGCCATTTACGTGGGCTTTAAGCTGGATGGTGCCGTTAACGGTGTGGAAGATTGTGAGATGGTCATCTGGACCACCACCCCGTGGACCCTGCCGAGCAACCTGGCCATTGCCCTTAACCCCGATTTCACCTATGTGGTAGGCCGCTATGCTAAGGATGGCGCAGAGCGCAAGTTCATCGTGGTGCGCGAGCTTATCGAGACCTTCACCGCCAAGACCGGCTGGGTGCTGCAAGAGGAGCTTACCACCTTTATCGGCAGCGAGCTTGAGAAGCGCACCGCCCGCCACCCCTTCTTGGACCGCGAGTCTCTCATCATCAATGCCGCATACGTAACAACGGATGCCGGTACGGGTGCCGTACACATTGCCCCCGGCCACGGTGCAGATGACTACATTGCCGGCATGGCCTATGGCTTGCCCGTGCTCTCCCCCGTGGATGATGACGGCAACTACACCGCAGAATGCGGGCTGCCCCACTTGGTAGGCAAGCACGTATTCAAGTGCAATGAGGACATCATCACCCTGCTGGTAGAGGGCAACCGCCTGTTGGGCCGTGAAGAGTTTACCCACCAGTACCCGCACTGCTGGCGCTCCAAAACCCCCATCATCTTCCGTGCCGTTAAGCAATTCTTCATCAGCATGGAGAAGCTGCGCGGCCAAGCTTTGGAGCAGATTGACAAGACCGAGTGGCTGCCTGCATGGGGCCGCAACCGCATTTACAGCACCGTAGAAGCCCGCCCGGACTGGTGTATCTCTCGCCAGCGCACCTGGGGTGTGCCGCTGCCCGTCTTCTTTGATGAGAACGACAAGCCCGTTCTCTCCGCTGATATTGTCAACAAGGTTGCTGACCTTGTGGCAGAGCACGGCACCAACATCTGGTTCGAGCTTACGGACGCCGAGCTTTGCGAGAAACTGGGCCTGCCCGGCAACCTCAAGAAGGGTAAAGACACGCTCGATGTGTGGATTGACTCCGGCTGCTCTCACGTATCCGTGCTTGAGGAGCACCCCGAGCTGCACGCCCCTTGCGATGTATACTTGGAGGCTACAGACCAGCACCGCGGTTGGTTCCAAAGCTCGCTCATGCTCTCTTGCGCATGGCGTGGCACGGCCCCGTACAAAAAGGTGCTCACCCACGCTTTCGTGGTGAACCAAGACCGCTCCAAGCTCTCCAAGAGCGCCCAAGGTACCTACACCAAGCCCACCAATGCCAAGTACTTCTACGAGAAGTACGGTGCAGATATCGTGCGCTTGTGGGTAAGCTCGGTAGACTGGCAGAACGAGGTGCCCTTCGGTGAAGACCTCTTCAAGCAGATTACCGACCCCTACCGCCGCTTGCGCAACACGCTGCGTATCTTGCTGGCCAACCTCAAGGGCTACAACGGCGAGCAGCCTGAGACCCTCGATGCGCTCGACGGCTGGATTCTTGAGCGCAGCAACGCCCTCATCAACGAGGTGCGCGCCGCTTACGATGCCTACGAGTTCCGCAAGGTGTTCATGGCCATCAACCAGTTCTGCACCAATGACCTGTCCGCCCTTTACATCGACATCACCAAAGACAGCCTCTACTGCGACGCCGCCGGCAGCACCCGCCGCCTGAGCCGCCAGTATGCCATTGCCCGTGTGTTTGATGTGTTGGTGCGCCTGTTAGCCCCCATCTTGGCCTACACCGCAGAAGAGGCTTGGGAGCACGCCGGCCACACGGACTCCGTGCACGAGCAAGACTTCCCCACGGCAGATGCCGCCTTTGATAAGGGCTACACCGCCACCTTTGCCCGCTTGCAGCAGATTAAAGGTGCCATCCAAATCGCCATCGAGGCGCAAATTAAGGCCAAGGCGTTCAACAAGAACAACGAGGCTGTCGTAACCCTTACCCTGCCGCAAGATGAAGATGCCGCTGTGGTGGCCCTGCTTGAGGATGCAGAGTTTGCCAAGACCTTCTTCATTATCTCCGGCCTCAATGTAGTGCGCGGTGCAGAGCTTGCCGCCACGGCAGAGAAGACTACGCACGCCATGTGCCCGCGCTGCCGCCGCTACGAACCCGCCGTAAACGATGACGGCCTTTGCGAGCGCTGCGCAGAGGTGTGCCTTTGATACAATCACTCAACATCACCCCGCCTGCGCACTTGCAGGCGGGGTACTTTTAACCCTTTATTGACCATGACCAAAAACCGTACCACCCTTATCCTGATTCTCGTTGTAGCTGTTCTTTATTTGGCAGACCAAGTGACCAAATGGGCTGTTGTCTTTAATTTTGAAGAGCCATATAGCCGAGACATTGTACACGTAGTGACGGATTTCCCGCTGTTTCATTTGGACTTTGTGAGGTATCACAACCAAGGCGTGGCTTTCGGTATGGGTAATGGTACGGCTTGGGCTCCCTTTGTGTTCCTTGGGGTGCAAATTATTGCCTTGGCAGCCCTTGTTATTTATTACCGCAAAGGCTTTTTCAATACCCGCCTGCTTAAAACGGCTTGGGTGGGTATTATGGCCGGTGTGCTCGGTAACATGACAGACCGCCTCTTCCAAGGTTTTTGGTTGAAGGGGGCTGAATCTCGCGGCTTTTTCGAGAACTTTTCCAATGGCTATGTGGTAGACTTTATAGATTTCTCCTTCCCGTGGATTACCTCCGACAAGTGGGTTTCTTTCTGGAACCCCGAGGGCATTTACCACTACGCCGTGTTTAATTTGGCAGATGCCTTTATTTGCATAGCCGCCGGGCTTTTCCTGGTGGCCTCCTTCATCACCCCGGATAAAAAAGACGAAACAAAAGCCAAGGAAGCCTGATATCATGAAATACAGCCTTTGTACCATACTGGCCTTTGCCATGGCTTGCCCTGCCATGGCAGGTTTTGCGCAGTCTACCAAGACGGTAAAGCTTGGCTATGCCCAAAAACAAACCACCGTTGTATTTGAGGCAAACTGTGCCATTACCGCCGCCAAACCGCATTGCGACTGCACCACCGTCTCTGTCAGCGGTAATAAGCTCACCGCTGTGGTAGACACCTCTACGTTTGATGAATCTGTAGATAAAACAGTTGCTGCCACCACGGCAGATGGTGTTAATACCACCCTCACCATGAAGTTTGATGTGCCTCAAGCCGTCATCTTTTCTCCCTCTATTCTCATTTGGAAAGTAGGTGAGGCCCCCTCTACCAAGGTGCTTCATATTACCGTGCCCAAAGGTTCCCCTGTCAAGGCTCTCAAATCTGCCGGGCTTGAGGGCGATGACTTTATCTATAAAGCTGCTACGGGTAAGAAAAAAGGTGAATATACCGTTACCGTTACCCCTAAATCTACCGCTAAACGTCTCCGTAATCGCCTTGTGATTAAGATGGAGTCGGATAACCCTCTCTTTACTCAGCGTATTATTTATTTGCGCGTTAATAAATAAGCCTTGTTTGCGCTTTCGGGGTGATAGCCGCAAAGACGGGCCTGACTTTATCCCTGCTACGCTGCAACCGGAGCATCAGACGGCCCGCTCAAAACCGTATTGTTTAACAGCGCGTATGTAAAAAAGAACAGCCACCGTGTTAGGTGGCTGTTCTTGTATCAAAATAACTTTTAGGGGAGGTTGAATTAAAAATCCAAAGAGTCATCCTCTTCATCGAGTTCAGCCTCTTCTTCTTCCTCGTCAGCGTCCTCCTCGTCGGTGAGCTCTTCCTCAACGGCGGGCTCTTCCTCAACGGCGGGCTCTTCCTCAACGGCGGGCTCTTCCTCAACGGCGGGCTCTTCCTCAACGGCGGGCTCTTCGTCAACGGCGGGCTCTTCGTCAACGGCGGGCTCCTCTTCAACGGCGGGCTCCTCTTCAACGGCGGGCTCTTCGTCAACGGCGGGCTCTTCGTCAACGGCGGGCTCTTCGTCAACGGCGGGCTCTTCGTCAACGGCGGGCTCCTCCTCAACGGCGGGCTCCTCTTCAACAGCGGGCTCCTCTTCAACAGCGGGCTCCTCTTCAACAGCGGGCTCTTCCTCAACGGCGGGCTCTTCGTCAACGGCGGGCTCCTCTTCAACGGCGGGCTCCTCTTCAACGGCGGGCTCTTCCTCAACGGCGGGCTCTTCGTCAACGGCGGGGGCTTCCTCAACGGCGGGCTCCTCCTCAACGGCGGGCTCTTCCTCAACGGCGGGGGCTTCGTCAGCAGCAGGAGCCTCGTCAACGGCGGGAGTTTCGTCAGCAGCGGGAGCAAAGGCCTCTTCGGAATCAGTCTTTACCTCTTCAGCGGCAGGAGCTTCAGCCTTGGCTGTGTTGTTAGCCTGCTTTGCAGCTGCGGGCTGCTCAGCGGGTTTCTCGGCGTTATCACCGCAAGAGCTCAGAGCAAGCATGCCGGCGGACAACAAGGCGATGTATAAGTTCTTTTTCATGTTCGTATGAGCTTATTCAGCTACTGCTGCATGCAGTAACCGCGCTCGTGATAACACAGTTATGTAAGATAGTAAAGAAAAAATTCGCTTATCCCCTGTGATTTATGCATTTTTTACAAGGCTCTGATGAAAATTACAGTTGATTGATACGCCATCCCGTAAATGGTAATTTGAAGTACGAGTTACGAGATTCAAAATACGAAGTAATAGCTAGGCATACAGCCGTCATGACAGCGGCAACTCATGCGCGGCTTCGCAACACTGCGCCGCAGGCGCCTGACTCTGAACTTCGTACCTCGTATATCGTCATTCGTACATTCAAACTTCGATTTAGTGTTCATGTTTCTAATGATGCCCACACGTATACAGTTTGTAGATGTGGTAGCCCGATAAATTATAATTTATCGGGGTGTTTGATGTGAGCGAAGCGAACCGAATTTTTGAGCCTCGCCGTATGGCGAGGCGGTATATGATAGCCCAGGGTACAGCCGCGTTAGCGGCGGAACCCTGGGTCCGGAATAAACGTTATTCGAACCC
>JAZNGY010000052.1:0-13946 GCA_045576695.1 Akkermansia sp. | reverse complement strand
CTCCTTCGGAATTGCAACAAATCGGGAATATGTAAGGATGGGGGCAACTCTAGCTTTGGTACCATGCGCTTATTATACCACGCCGAGGTGTCTTTGGAAATTCCGAAATGCGTTTACTCGCGACTTTTTAGAAGTTCCCTGATGTTAATAATATGAATGATAAAGTAACAGATACCATGAATTCAAATCCCATGAAAGAAGGATATTATCTTCATGGGGATGTTATGGCCAATGCGCGTCTTGCTGATTTGGTAGAGGCTACCAGCAACGATAAATTTCCTGTTGTGTATCTGGATGAAAACGAGCTTGTAAAAGAAGGCTTCCGGAGTCATTTTGCGGAGACATTTAAGGATGCATTGGGGGGGCAACATGGTAAATACCCCATGATTGTTCGTGATTTTAACTTGGATTCAGGGCAGCCGAAGGAAGTTATTCTTCAAGATATCAGTAGCGGAGAGGAGAAAAACTTCCCTCTTGATAGATTCCTTGCCTCATGGATGGATAGTAACTATCGTATGTTGATGCCAAGTGAGTCGTTGACAGAGTTCAAATCAAAGATTCTTACTCAGTTGGGAGAAATACAGCTGTCGGAGGCTGTAGAAGATGGTTCTATATGGGGGAAGGGATGGTTGGATTCTATGTCAGCCGTGGATGGTTCCGCCAACGGGGCGGTATCGCCAGAATTCACACCGCAAGAAAAAGCTTTTCTTGCGAACCGTAAGTTGATAGAGGCATTGCATCCGTGCAATCCGGAGGCTAAAACATTAAGTGATGCTGCATTTTTAAAGACATATGGGATCAGTTTTAAGGGAGGGGTTAGTTCCGAGACTAATGTCTCTGACTACGAAAATGGGGGTTCGTCTTCTGCCGCTCAGCCCAATACTTTTTTTGAAAATCACATTAATGACATAGGAAAGCACCAAGCCGGCGTTACCGAAGCCGGTCAGGGTGGCGGAACATCTACTGTTGCGCTAGATATCGGAAGTGGTGTAGTCTCAAATGGTAACTCGCAGCCGGGCATGACTGGTGTAGACATGATGGGAATCTCGCAGCCGGGCATGACTAGTGTTGATATGGCGGGGAACTCTCTGAACGGCACGACTGGTGTAGATATGATGGGAATCACGCAGCCGGGCATGACCGGTGTTGACATGATGGGAATCACGCAGCCGGGCATGACTGGGGTTGGCATGATGGGAATCACGCAGCCGGGCATGACTGGTGTAGATATGACGGGAATCACGCAGCCGGGCATGACTGGTGTAGATATGACGGGAATCGCACCGAACGGAGTGACCGATGTTAACGGAATATCAGATTTCTCAACGCATGGTGGGCTTTTGATGTAATAATGATTGTTTAGCTTATGGATACTCAGTGAACTGATGAGATTGAATAATTGGATGGTTTGTTTAAGTTTAGATTATCTTTATCAGTAAAGTTATCATTAGAATAGATTTAGGAAATAAAATATCGAAAGAATATGTCACTTACTTTATCAGCGATTGCAGTAGGAGCCGTGAAGTGCGCAGCAGCCGGAGGATGTTTGTCTGTTGTTCAGTATGTTAACACAAGCCGGACTTTGGCCAATCAGAACAAATTGGCAGCAGAGGGGCGCGAGCATTCTGAAAAATTGCAGAAGCTTCAGCAGGAGTTTCAGGAAAAATTGCAAGAACGTAATCTTGTTGAAACTGAACGAATCCAGCGAGAAATAGTCGCACTTCAGCATAAGTATGCTAAGGCATTGCTTGATGAAAATTTTAGTAAGCAATGGGACTTAATTCAAGAACAAGTAAATTTGGAACGAGCGTGGCCTCTGATTTTGCCCGCAAAGCATTATGTGGAACAGTTGAAAATGCGGACGCGAGAAGGTCGCTTTCCCCTCCAGATTATTGTCGCTTCTTCTCCGAATGCTTCATTCCAGTTGCAAACTACTGAAATAGGAACAGTTCTAAGCAGAACTTACGGAACTGATGTTTTCTATTTTGATGGTGCCTGGAAGTCAGGTATGAGTGCTAAGAGTGCTCAGATGCTTCAGTTACAGAAAAATCTGGGAGGTTGTCCTACCATTGTCATTAAACCTGACATTGTGGATGGTAAGTTTATATTTGAAATGGCTTACTGGGGGATTGCTGACTTTAGCTCTCCTGCGCCGGCAATCATAACAAAGCTCTCAATGAGAGATATAAATTTGAATGCTCTCAGGCAATTTGCAGATGAAAAAGCTGCTATGTATGAAACGGAATCCGCTCCCAGTCCATTTAAAGAATTGATTTCGCTGAGAGAGGAAGAAAATAATACTTACGACTCATATATTAAACAACATGGGTCAGATGTGTGCAATGCACAGGAAAATCTAATAGCAAAGGCTCAGGAGTACTGTAATGATTTATATAGGACTAGATATCAATCACTCAGCTCCCATTTTGAAGCTAATATTATCGACATACGCGATAAATATTTTTATTCCCTCATTGGTGTGGCTACGGCTGTGATGGTTGATGTTCACCGTATGTTGGAATATCATGAAAAGCCATTGGGTGCCACATTGCCTTCTCTCTTTAATGGAATTACCGAAAAGGAGTGGGCCTCGCTGATGGCGAGTACATATATGGACGTTCTCGGGCGTATGTCTGAGGATATATTCTACGAGTTACCTTTGTATTATGCGTTGGTGGCTTCTTACTTTAACGGACTCTCCGAAGGAAAGGAATATGCAATTGGTTTTGCTGAAGCTGGATGGAAAAGACTTCATGCTCTTTACCCTTTTGGAAAAAATATTGACACAGAAACTCATAAAAAAGCATTTCATACTTTAAGTGAAGTAGATGCTAACCCATTTTTAATTTTAGATAATACAACTATGAATATAGAACAATTAAATGAGAGTATTGCAGACAGCAATCAGAAAATAGATGAGTCAGTCAAGACTTTATTCGAACTTTGTTCGAAACAGGGCAATGGTTATGACTTGGATGCTGCTAGGGAAATTCTTGCAGAGTCTCTAGAGGAGACCTTGGCGTCATTGAAAAATGTAGAGCTATCCGATCTGGATAAACACAAATCTGACTTGATGGAGGCTATCGAAAATTGTCGTAATGGGAGGTTCAAGATTGCTGTGATTGGTGAATATCAATCTGGTAAGACTACGACAGCCAATGCAATATGCGGAGGGCGTTATGTGGCACCTATGGGCAGTGGCGTGAAAACATCTGCCATGCCTGTCATTTTCTCTTACTCGGAAAGTGAGTCTGTAACGATACATTGGAAATCTGCGAAAGAGTTTCCTGTGGTGTTTCAAACCTTGGCTTTATATGTTAAGGACTTTGATTGGTCCAATTTTGATTTAGATAACAGAACGCAACGTGAACTCCTTTTGAAAGAGTTAGAAAGCAAAAGAAACGAGCCTACTGTTTCGACCAATCATTGGCAGTTCTTTGTACTGGGTAGTATGATTTTGACATGGTACGGGACGCCCGATTTGGAAGAATATAAGAAAAAATCCATAACGTTTGCAGATGTGCAAGTTTTGGGGAAGTTTTCTGAAGATATGATTACACGTTGGCGGAGAAATGGAATTGCCTCGTTCACGCTTGAAGAGTCACTTTTTCCCTTAATTCGTGTGATTGAGTGCAAAGTTTGCTCCGATTTACTATCATCTATGCACTGTGTCTTGATTGATTGTCCCGGACTTTTTGCAAACGATTACGACACGGCTGTTACACGTGCTGTGATGGATAAAGCAAATGCTATTTTGTATTTGTTGCCATATCATAAGGCGATAAGTGAGGATGGAGTAGGTGCGAATTTAGTTCGTTTAAAAGATGATTATAAAGACCTTGCTGTTAATAAATTGATGGTTGCGAATAATTTGCAATTTTCTAGTCCTAACGCGGATGCAATTGAGAAGGCTAATAAAGACAAGGTTAGCTCAATGTTCGGTGAAGGATTGTCTTTTGTTGTATACGATGCACGCCTCGCATTTATCTCACAGTTGTATTTATCCCATAGTCGTAATTCAATAACTCCGGAGACTGAGCAGCGTTTTATAGCTGAAGCGAAGCAGAGTGAAAGTTCGAGATCTGCTCGTTATTTGAGAAATTGCAGTACTACAATTTCTGACTTGGAGGGTGCGGTACAGCGAGTTCTGAGTCCTTATGGTTTGCCTAATTCTACTAATCCTCTGGAAGTATACACTAATAGTGGAATGAGCTCTCTTTTGGAAGAGCTGAATCGCTTTGTTTCGCGAAATGAGGCGTATTCTATACTTGTTACTGAAGGTATAGATAAATTGAGAAAAAAGCTGGAAGAGTTGAAATCCAGTATTCAACTGACTCATATTGAGCCCTATACAAGTGATCTGTCAAATCTTGAGGCTTTGTGGAAACGTCGAGAGCTTAAGGCTGAGAAGTTTTCTGACAAAGCATATATTACTGTTCGGAAAGAGATGATGGGACTTAAAGAAACTTTAGTAAATACTGCATATTCCGAGGTTTTTACTCCAAAATTCTATGATTCTCTATACAAGCGCATAGCTCTTGAAATTTATGATTTTCGTTGGGATATTATAAGCTGTTACTTCACTTTTAATATAAAAGAGGGACGTGAAAATGCAAAGGTGATAGTCAAGAGAGTCTCAACTCGTATTTTAGAGAATGTGCTAAATGAGCGATTTGAATATGTAAATAATTTACTTGTTGAATCGCGTGGTACTGTAGGAGTGATCCTTAATCCGGTTATTAAAAGTTTAAATATGACCCTATCATGTGACTGGGCGAGAGAATTCGTTGAAGATAAGTCTTTCTCTGCAAATAGAGCAATCTACTATTCGTTGCCTTCTCGTTTTGGACAGGTATCTGATGCTGGCAAGATTAGATCAACTGCTGGTGTAGATGATGGTGATGATATAATTGAAGCAACTAAGTATACTGCTGCTGTTGGAGTTCTGGTATTGGCCGTCTCTATGATAACAGCAGCTGTGGTAGGTTCAATATGTGCTATTGTAACGGGAATCGTTCTGGATGTAATTGCAACCGGAGGATTAGTATCCATTTCAACGGCTACAGCGACATTTTTCTTTTTCTTGGCTACTGGATACGGTTTCAAAGAAGCCTTTGTGAAGACTAAAGAAAAGCTTGACAGTATGAGAAGTGACGCCTTTGTAGGGAAGGTTGTTAAAAAGTTGTCGAATGATATGGAACTTGCAGATAATCTTAATAAAGAAATTAGGCGTTCTCTTAACGAGCTTACTGGTGGCCTATTGACGAAGTATTGCAGTGGCGTAAGGTTGAACAAAGAACTATTGGAGCAACATGCTGAAGATGCGTTGACAGCTCGGAGAAATGGAAGCTCTGCTGCGTTGTACAATAATGCAATTATTGTCTTTGGCTTAATTGATAAGCTCTTGAAGAGTTACAATACTTGTCTTGAGAAACTGATTGAATTGCCATCAGTAAGTAAGAAGTTGGGCTCGTAAAGTTATATTTCATCTAAGTCCACCGCCTCTGGCGGTGGACTTGGATGATTGGATATAAGGTGATTAAATATTGTGACAGTGAATAAAGAGAAGTTTGTTTATGGTATAGTCGGAGAATATCAAGTTGGTAAATCCACATTAGTCAATTGTATTCTTGGCCGCTATGTTGCAAGTGTTGGTTGGGGAATAGCTACTACGCATACAATAGTAATCTATGAGTATTCTGACGAGGAATACAAACGAGTTGATTATAGCAATGGAAGAGTGGCGACCATGAAACTTGATGAAGAAATCAAAGTAGACCAAAATCGAGATGTTGAAAAGATTGTTTGTGGAGTGCGCCATCCTCTTCTTAAGAGAATTACTCTGGTTGATCTTCCAGGTGTTGGTAATGACTGTCTCGATAACGCCAAGACTCATCAAATGCTAGGAAATATAGATTGTGCAATATTAATCCACTCTTCTTATAAGTCAGTGGAAGAACAATCTAAAGTCCTTAATACCGTTCATAGTCTTCAAAAGGCTGAAATTCCCTATTATGTATTTCTGAATTGTTCAAACGTGTCTCAATGGGAACCGGATAGCGATGTCAATGAGGCGATAGCAAGGCGTACGTTAGAAGCCCTCTCGTTTTATCCACCGTTAAATAAATTATTCTCCAATAATCTTATACCGAATATTAATTTGATGTGGTATTGGTATGCTGTGTCGGAAGAAAAGGATGAGCTGGCGCAGCGGTATCGTAAAAATTTTGACATATATGGGGATGTCCCGAAAGAGGATTTTAAGGAAGCAAGCCAATTTTTTATGATAGAACAAATATTTGATAACATGAACAGTGAGCTATATATTTTGATAAAGCGGGAACTCAGAGAGAGTATTGAAAGACTGAAAGATGAATTGTGCCCCATAGGGAGTATTCAATTGTTTGCATATTCTGAAATACCTGAGAATTGGTTGCCTTGTGATGGCCGCTCTTTAGCTATCGCGGAATATGAGGAACTTTTTAATAAAATTGGTCATATGTATAGCTCTGAGCAACAACGAGGATTGTTTAAAACGGCTAATATATTAAAAGGTCAGAAGGAAGGTTGCTTTAATATTCCCAATTTAAATGATGTATTTGTTAGAGGGTGGAATCCCAAAGGCAGCAGGAAATTGGGAAGTTGTCAGGATGATGCTTTGCAGGGGCATGGACATGTCGTTAACGAAATAAGGACATCAGAAGATGGTTCGCATGCTCACTATTTTAGGTATTATAATCGGTGGGTCGGTAGTAATTGGGGAGATAATGATATGTTAACGCGAAATGTCTACAGCAGTAGCGATTTACCTTTTACAACAGAGCGAACATTATGGCCGATTGATTCAGCAGGTACCCATACACATGAAATTCCCGAAAATCGCGCGCTGGATATAATTAAATCTGGTTATACAGATGTGCGCGTTGCAACAGAAACGAGACCTAAAAATATAGCATTGTTATATTGTATTCGTGTTAGATGAGGGAATGCTTTGTTTTGTTTTCTTCCATCGTTACCACATGGATAAGGAGGAAGACGACAAAAGTAAAGTTTTGTAATTTTGTCGATAAAAAGAAGAGGACTTAGCCGATTAAACAATATCCCCGGGGCATAGCAAAATATGCTCCGGGGATGTCACCAAGCTAACTGATGCTACACAATTAACCGGATATACGCGATTTCGCTGCTTCGACGGCGATATCAACAACGTGCTCCAGAACTGGAGGGCCGTAAATGAGGACGAGCTTAATGAGCGCGGATGATATAATCATGATTTTTAATATTCGTTCGATGTTATAAGGCACTTTTTGCGACTCAAAAGTTACTGAGTCATGGCCTTTCTACAAGTATATAGAGGGGTAGAGTGCATGCTTTTGCATATTTTTTGCAAATTTGTGGAAAAAAGGCAAAAATGTCAGAAAAGGAGTGTGAATAGTGGAGTTTACTGCACGAGGTATAGATGATCAACGGACGTAAGTCCGGGAGCTTGGGGGAATGATTGTGGAGGGATAGTATCATGTTTATTCTTTCTATAGCTAATCGCATCAGCGGATTGCGTGAAATGTAGGGGCTCTGCTGATAACGGTACGGCGCTTTGTACTGGCGAGTATATACTCGTATGAAGTAAAAATAGCTTGCATCTGCCTGTTGCATGGGGTAAGTTATGGGCAAGGTTAGCGGCGAGAGTGTGAAAATAATGGTTACGAACATGTGCTCGCTAAGCATGAATTGTAGTGTTAAAATATTAAGCCTGAATATATATGAAAATTACCTATAAGGAGTTTGAAGCGTATTTTGCCGGTGGGCTTACCCCGGAACGTAGGGGTGAGCTGTTTGTGGCTATTCTGACGGACTCAACGTGCGCGCAGATTGCGACTGCCTTCCTTTTGGCGGATGAGCTGGATTCACTCTCTGCCTTTGACGAAGTTGCTGAGGTCGAGCCTCCACAGCCGGGAACCGGAGGGCAACTCCTGTCGTTCATCAAGGCTACGGGTGCATTTATTTCCTATACCGCGCCAAGCGGCATGACCCCCTCCGGTATTTCGTTAAATGAAAGGATAAGGGCTTTTCGTCGCAAGCTTGAAATGGAGAATGCCGGCATGCGGGAACGAGATGCGTTGCTGGCAAAACGGGTTCAGGAGGAGTGTTTTTTTGGAGAGGCGGTCCGCTTTTACGGGGACTCTGAAGTTGCTTATAAAGAAATATGTCGTATCATCGAACCGGTCTTGCAATTCTGGAGTAATCAATTTGATAAGGGTATGTTCTCGCGCGGTGCGGCTCGTGCCTGCGCAGACAAGTTGTTGCGCAAGCCCTCGTTGAGTCTTTTTAAGCGTTACAATCCGTCCGAAGGTTCGTTTGCTACATATTTTGACACGGCTCTTCGCAATGAGCTTAAAAGAGAGCGTGCAAAAGAAATCAAAAAATCTTTTTCCAATAAAGAACGTGTGGAAAATATCGAAACCTGCCCTAAAGACAGGGAGCTCATGGTCGATGGGAATGAGGTTGTGGAGGCTCGGATGTTACAAATTGATAGCAATTCGATTATCAAAAAGATTCAGCAGTTCTTACCGAAGGTGGAATGGAATATTTTCTCGGCCCGGTATATGGACTGCAAAAAACTTTGGGAAATTGCCGAGGAGTGTAAATGCAGCGTGAGTCAGGCGTCCCGAATCTCGGAGCAGACGATGGCGAAGGTGCGCCGGTACCTGGGTTGTGTTGAGTAAAACTGTAGGCCGGCTTTGCTGAATCTCCGAAGCGGCTGAATGGAATACAGAAAGATAAAGAAGATGACGACAGATATGAGCAGTGAGAAAATGTTTCCGTTGCTGGAGAAGGTGGCAGGGTGGCTGAAGGAGGCCGGTCTGGAGCATGAACTGAGGTTCAATCACTGTGATGGCTATATTGCAATGCTCCCTGTTTACGCAGAGGATGGGGAGAGCGAGTTTGTGATGATGGAGGTGTCGAAAAGTGACTGTTCTGTTGACATTCTAGGGTGGTTGTCACGCCCGGTGCCGGAAGCTCAGATAGAGGCCGCTTGTGATCTGCTGGAGGGGGGGAGTGATTTCCGTGGTTATATTGTGACACCGTGCTATGGTGAGCACTGGTGTGCCGGCAAGTACCTGAAGGAGGATGAGCTGAGCAAGGAGCTGTTGTCGGCGGAGGAGGTGTTAGCCCGCTCTGTGGTGAAGGAGTGCAATCGTTTGCTGGCGCCCCTGTGGAGGGGGGAATGAGCGTGCTTGACCGGCTCGGTTGAGGGTGCTGATTATGGCTCTGGTGATTTTTTGTGATTTTTTCAAGAAAGTCTGCAAATAAAGTTCCGGATTGGCGCTATATGTGGTAGAGACATATAACATGCCATGAATAACGATTATACAGATACGGAGGAAGATTTGGAGCCGGAGTTGGAAGATCTGGTTGATTTCGGCTCAGATCAACGTTGCAAGTTTAAGTGGAATCGCTTTATGCACGAACTGGTTACACCTACGGATGATGGTAATGCCCTGTGTAGGGCCGCCCGAATGGGAGACGAGGCTGAGCTGGGTCGCTTGCTTGCGGCGGGGGCGGATGTGAATGCTGTGGACGGCTTTGGCGACTGCGCGTTGCACTGTGCCGTGGAGCGTTACCATAATCACATTGTGGCTATGCTGCTGAAGTGCCCTCAGATTAATGCCATCAAGAAGAATGCCGGCGGTTGGGCTCCTGTTCATTTGGCTGCTCTGCATGGCAATATTGAGTGCTTGCAGATGCTGATTTCGGATGCGTCTTTGGGCGTGTCGATCAATGATGTTGATGGCGATTTGCGCAGTCCGCTTTATCTTGCTGCGCTGGAGGAGCAGACCGAGTGCATTGAGTGGATTATGAATGCCGGTGGTAAGGTGATTACCAAGTGGCATTTTTATAATCGTGATTAAATGTTGAAAATTAACAAATAAGGTAATTATTATGAAGGGTGTTAAATTGTCTGTGGATTTAGGGGGCGTAGGTACTGCGCTGGTTTATCGGAGCCAAAAAGGCGAGTTCTATGTGACCGAACCGGAGCGTGGACAAGGTTTTTCCTTGCCTGCGTGGCCGGGGGCGGGGGCCGGGGCAGCTGAGCTTAGCTCCTGGCTGACAGGGCTGCTGCAGAGCCTTAAGTCGTGTTATGGTATGACTACGTCAACCGTTGTTGATGTGGTACTGGCGGTGCCGAGTGGTGTGACAGCTGAGCAGGCGGAGCAGTTGGTTGCTGTGGCGCAGGCCGTGTTCGTAGCCCCGGTGCGTGTTATTCCCGAGGAGCCGTTGCCACTTGCCGGGTGGCGTGAGCTGTGTCTGCAGGATATCCGAGTGGCGTTGGCCAGAGGTAAGGCGCTGATTTCGACCCCGGTTGGTGGCGAGTATGTGCTGCGTGGTACTCAGGTGCTGCCGGTTCTGCCGGGAGCGGTTGCCGCTACTGCGGAGCTTGCTGCTGCCGGTGTGGAGCCGGTGGGGTACTCTGCTGCTCTGGTGCAGGCGGTTGAGCAGGGGGAGGCCCGTCGTGTGCAACTGCTGCTGGCTGCAGGGGCTGACGCTCATGCGGTGGATGCCGAGGGGCGTACTCTGCTGCACTTGGCCGTGGCCGCCAATGCCGTGGAGTGTTTGCGGGCTCTGCTTGCAGTGAATGAAGAGGCGGTGAATGCGCAGGATTCATCGCTGAACACCCCGTTGCATGTGGCCGCCAGGCTGAAACTGCGTGGGTGTGAAAGTATGCTGCTGAATGTTCGTGGTGTTGACATTCGCCTGAAAAACAAGGAGGGTATGACCCCGCTGGCTCTTACCCGCTATCGGGAGCAGATGTTGCCGTCACCGTGGCTGGATGTCAATACCGGGTATAGTTATGGGCAGTCTCTGCTCCATATGTGCGTTGAATTCCGTTTGCCCGGGGTTCTGACGTTGCTGTTGAAGGTGCCCGGGATAGATGTCAACAAGCGTGATGATGATGGGTATACCCCGTTGCACTATGCGGCGTCCTCACGTTCTTCATGCTATACGGAGGAACTGCTGGCTACCCCCGGGGTTGATTTGACTGCTGTGACTTCGCGCGGGGATACGGTTTTCTCATTGGCGGAGCGTTACGGCAGCGAAAGAGTTGCTGAACTGCTGCAGGAGGCTGCGCAGAAACGCTGATTTTTGCCAACGTTTTAGGCGGCATCGGCAAGGTTCGGGAGCAATGTGACACCGGGGGCGGTTGGCTACCCCCGGTGTGTGTGCTTTGCGCGCTGGCGGTAACGGGCTGAGGGGGGCGTTAATTTCGCCCTGAATAGCCGTTCAGCGCGTGTTGAAAGCAGAATTTGCGAAAAAAAACGTTTTTTTCTGCAAAAAAATGTCGGCAAAGCCCCTATATGAGTTAAAGGAATTACAAAGAAATGCATGTTTCTCAACTTAAAAAATCTGAAAATTATGATGCTGGTCATACATCCGGAAGATGTGACAACTCGTATGCTGAAAGGCTTATATGAGGGAAAGGATTGTGCTTTGATTACATCTCCACTGTCGCGACACGATATGCGCAGGCTCCTTCGCGAAACTCCATCGCATGAGCGAATCATGTTGCTGGGGCATGGCTCTGCTGACGGTTTGCTCTATCGTGCTGATTCATCTGCTGACGGTTTCGATTCGCTTATCATTTCCCACGCGCACGCTTACCCCCTGCGCAAGCATGGTGCGAACCTGGTGGGGATATGGTGCAACGCTGCAGATTTTGCCCGCCGAGAGCGCCTGCAGGGGCTGTTCAGCGGAATGATTATTTCGGAGCCGGAGGAGGCTCAACGGTATAATGTACGCACCACTCAGGAGGAACTGGACAGGGAAAATGTGAAACTCGCCGCGCGCCTGCGCTGCCTGTTGGACGCGAAGGTGCCGCTGGGCTACATCCCGGAGCGTATGCCGGGGCTGGACGATGTGAAGTCCGAGCTGACTACATTCAATTATCGCAATTTCTTTTATTATTGATGAGTCAGGCAATGAATAGATAACTTTTAACCAATTATACAAAAACAATGAAAACGAAAATGCTGAAAGATATTGTAGTAACCATGCTCGAGTCGCAAGGTTATAAGTACACTGTGGGTGAGGAAGCAATTACCTTATCTATGAGCACGGAGTGCTGTATTATAGAAATCAAAATTCTGACGGATGAAGAGGCCGGACTGGTGGTGGTATACGGTATGCTTGGTGTGTTTGTTCCCCCGGAGAATCGTGGCGCAGTTCTGGAACTGATTAATGATAAAAATGTACAAAGCGCTCTTTCTACGCTTTGTATGCATACGGGTAATGGGCTGGTGTTGTGTCGTTGTTCGTGCTATAGAAATAATGAGATGATTACTGTACAGGATGTGGAGTCTGCGTTGGCTGTGGTTGTCGGGACTCTTGTAGAAGTTTACCCCGGTGTAGTATGTGCCAGTCTTGGGTTTTCTCCGGACTTGCTGATGAACAATACTGATAAAGAAGCAACATCCGAATAATTGAAAAGAATCGGTTTGTTGATTTTACGGAATTATAATAATAGAAACAGATATGATGAAAACAATTAAGGAAATAGTTTTATCCGCACTTTCCGGTTACAAGATTTCCCCCATAGAAGAGGGGAACATTGTGAGCTGCTGTCAGAGAGGAAATAATTGCATCATAACAATCAAAATTCGGTGCGATGAAGAGGATAAGGTGATGTCTGTATTCGGATCGGTTGATTTGTATGTGCCGAGTGACAGGCAGGCGGTAGTTCTGAAGCAGATTAACATCATTAACGCCCGTAATTCATTCTCTGCTCTTTATATGAATCCTACGGATGGTCAGGTGATTTGCCGTTGCTCGTGCAATACTGATGGCGGAGCTTTGAATGAAAGACTGGTATTGTTAGCGTTTGTCTCTGTATCTGACATGCTCGACGAGGCTTATCTCCCGTTAGCATGTGCGCGCTTGGGAATACAGTCTGAATTGCCCTCGCTCAATGCGCCCAATGAGGAGACGGGGGAAATCGCTGAGTATGTCGAATCGGAGAAAAATGGCGATAAACCGGCCATCGATACCTATAATTCCCCTTCGCAGTTCTGTTGGATTCCAGCCAAAGAGCGGAACTTGTGATGAGAAATCAATAAAAATCCATAACAAAAAATATAACAATGAAAACGATAAAAGATATAGTAAAGTCTGTACTTGAGTTCAGTGAGTACCCGTACAAAGAGGAAGATGATATGCTGATTTTTTTAGTTGGCGGGGATAACTGTGTTGTAGATCTCAAGATTCACTGTGATGAAGAAGTGAACGTACTGTCGGTAAATGGTCACGTTAATATGGTTGTCCCCAAGCATAGGCGTACGGCTGTTTTGGCGCAGATTAATGAGCTGAACGCCGGCAATACAATGACTAAGTTTACTCTGGTCATGTCAGACTGTCGGATTATGTGCCGCTGCACGTGCAATACTGATAACGGGGCACTCAATACAAAAGTGGCCAAACTGTTGATTGCGGCCGTAATCGAGATGTTGGATAATGCATATCCGTCGCTTTTGTGTGCAAGTCTGGGGATTTCGACAGATATGCTCCCCCGTGATGCAGAGAACGAGGGAGGTGCGACAGCTACTGACTCATTAATTGACTCCCCGATGGATACTCTTTAAATATCAACCGGATTTCGGTTATGTTGCTCCTCGCAGAAACTCGCGAATCAGCAGAACTGAAATGAATGATTTTAATAAAAACTCAACGATAGAATAAAATCAAATGAAAACAATAAAAGATATTGTAATATCAGCTCTTTCTTTCTTTAATTATCATTACAATGCAGATGATATGCTGACACCCTCCTTTTGACACGGACAAGCCTTTTCTTCTTGTTTTTGTCCGGATGAGTGCATGTGTTTTATAGCATAAGACAGTGTGGTCGGTCAATCCATTTTTTGCGCGATTTTGTAGCGTAGACACTGCGTTCC
>JAZNGY010000051.1:0-17609 GCA_045576695.1 Akkermansia sp. | reverse complement strand
CAGTTTTTATTTGCAACACCGGCTCCCTCAATGGAGCCGGTGTTTTTTGATACGATTATCGCGTGGGCATAATTAAAAACATGAACACTAAATCGGAGTTTGAATGTACGAATTACGATATACGAGGTACGAAGTTCAGAGCCCCGCGCATGCGGGGCGGCATATGGTAGCCCCGGGTGCAGCCGCGTCAGCGGCGGAACCCGGGGTATGATGAAAAATATAATGGAACCCCGGCGTGGGGTGGCATAATGCGCGGTGTTAATATTTACGATGATAATAAATACCTTGCGACATCTAGCAACCCTCTATGCCAGCCCACCATCCGGTGGGGTTCCAATATATTTTTCATCATACCCCGGGTTCCGCCGCTGACGCGGCTGTACCCGGGGCTACCATATGCCGCCCCGCATGCGCGGGGCTCTGAACTTCGTACCTCGTATATCGTCATTCGTACATTCAAACTCCGATTTATCAACCCAAAAGTTTTGCAGAGCGTTTGATGAATATTTCTACACAGCCCGTTTTTATCAACCGTAATACCTACGGCGTAGGCGAAATTGTGGCGTGCAGGGTATAATTGCCGGAGTAATCCGTGCTGTTTATGCGGAGGTAAGAGAAGCAAAAAGAAACAGCGTTGGGGCGGGGGTGTGGCTTAGGTGGGCGTTGATAGGTACGAGTGAAGGTGACGCAACCGTGCGGAGGAATGGTGATGGTAAAAAGAGTATCATGCCCCATGCAGAGGAGCTCATGTTTATCCTGCCACAAGCCATCCACCAAGCAGCAGTGTAAGAAGTGATTGAAACGTAGGGATTTTTCCGTATGTCCCAGGGTAATGGCCTCTGTTGTATGGTTGGTAAGGCGGAGTTCTACGGTGTAGATTTTTTCAGATTCATGAAAATTGTCCACCGACATCGATAAACGTTGACTCACGTCTGCATCTGCAATGTGGGGTATTTGAGAGCGGTAGTGGTACATGCAGCAGAGCCCACCGAATGCAAGTAATATACCAAGTAAATGCCACCGAACCCGGCGGCTTATGGCAGATGCAGGTATTTGCTCCGTATATATAAAATACAGGGTAGGCAAAATGCTTAATGCCGGCAGAGTGAGATTGGTGTATACGATTTCTCGAAAGTTCGGTATGGGGGTGTCGCTAAGCATTGTTTCCGTATAAATGAGGGTAAGTGGTAATGCCCAGCACAGCCCAAGCCACATGGCTACCACTACACGAACACCCCCACTGCGGAAGCGTGAGTATAGGTAGCTGAAGATAAGCCATGCCATTATTATGGCCGGGATTGTTCCGATGATCATACCGGGCCTGTCCCCCAACAGACAAAGCAAAACAACTATTTCAACTATCAGCAAAAGAAAAGCGATAGCGCTGCGTTTTAAGGTGTGTTTGAAATCTTGCGACATGTGAGAAACCCTGTGTTCTATATAGTTAATGCAGCAAATGCACCAAACCGCAGAAAAAAGTGCGTTTATGATTGATAAACCGATTTTTTAGCGGCTGCTAATTGACCATAGCTTCCGCATATTGCCATGCATACAGAAAATACTATGTTTAAGTTTTTGCAGATAATGATGCTAAAAAACGCGCCCTCTGAGGGGCGCGTTTGAGTAAAGGGAAGGGTAAGACAGCTCTTACTTCTTCTTGGTAACATTGCGCATGTTACCGCGTTTTTGGGCTTCGAGCTGCTTTTGCTGCTCTTCCGCCATACGCTGAATTTTGGCGAAGAAGCCTTCTTTTTTATTCTTATTGCTGTTGGCATCTGCTGCGATTTGCTCAAGTGTGGGCTGAGGCAGGCGGCGGATGATGAGTGTCTGGAGTATGGAAATGACGTTGGTGGTGGTCCAGTACAAAGCCAGTGCGCTGGGGTAGGTGTAACAGAAGAGGAAGAAGAGCACGGGCATCCACTTCATAATCTTCTGCTGCATGGGGTCGCCGGCAGAGGGGCTCATCTTCATCATCGCAACCATGGAGGCAGCCATAATGAAGGGCAGAATGTTAATCGGCAATCCGAAGATGTGGCACACGGTGTCGGGCTGAGAAAGGTCGGTCACCCAGAAGATGAACTCTGCACCGCGCAGCTCGGCAGCCGTCTGCAATACATAGAAGAATGCGAAGAAGATGGGAATTTGCAGCAACATGGGCAAGCAGCCACCCAGGGGAGAGATGTTGTACTTGCGGTACAGGGCCATCATCTCCATGCTGGCGCGCTGGCGGTCGTTGCCACAGCGTTGCTTAATCTCCTGCATCATGGGCTGCAGCAGGCTCATGCGCTTCATGCTCATGTAGCTCTTGCGGTACAGCGGCCAGATGAGCAAGCGGATGACGAAGGTCATGACGATGATAGCTACACCCCAGTTGCCGAACCAGCCGGAGAAGGTGTTAATCATCCAGTTCATCGGGTAACTGATGAGGTATACCCAACCGTAGTCCATAACATCGTCAATCAGTCTGAACTCCTGTGTCATGTCTGCCAACATCAGGTTGTACTTAGGCCCGGTGAAGGTCTTGTATGTAAATGTCTGGGGGGTGCCGGGCGTAATAGTTGCGGACGGCATACCCATAACCATTATCATACCATCCGTAGCTTTGTCAGAATTAGGCAGGTTGAAGCTTTTCGGCGCAACGTAAAGCGCGTTGCCGAGGGCCGTGCTGCTATTGCGGTCCGGCTGAATGATGGTGGCGTAGTACTGGTTCATCAGACCCGCCCACTCAAGCTTCTCGAAATCTGTTTCGTAAAGACGCTCATCAGTGGTGTCGGTGTCAAAATCACCTTCATCCAAAGTAATGTAATAGGTGTAGCCGGTGCTTTCACTGTTGTTCACCGGGTAAATGCTGCCACCGTACAAACCCCAGTTATTGAGCATAATCGGGGTTGAACCATCGTTAGTAACGGTTACGGAAATCGTTAAAACGTAAGCGTTACCTTCAATTATCTCCTCTCCTTTCTGAATGGGCTCGAGCTTGAATGTTTTGGTGATGGTGTAAGCGCCGTTTTTGGCTGCAATAATTGCGCAGTTTTCTGTGGGCGGGGTTACAAGGTCGTAAACAAGGTTATCGAAAGTGGGCTCGTTGCTCTCGCTCAGATTAAATACGAGTGTGCCGATACCGAGGTGTTGTTGGCCGTTAGGAGTGAGACCGTTGATTTTTACGTTGCCCAGATTGGGGTCCTTGCTGTCGACGGCTTGCCCCTTCATCTCCACATTTGTTACACCGCCGCCTATGCGCTGAATGGTGAAGGTTGCAACTTCATTGCCTGCGGAATCTTTAGAGGTAAGGGTGCAAAGTGTGGGGGCCTGTTGTTGTGCGGGCTGTGCTGCCGGTGCAGGTGTGGCCGGAGCTTGGGGGGCCGGGGTAGCTGTCTGCTGGGCTGCCGGTGCTTGAGAGGCCGGGGTAGCTGTCTGCTGGTCTGCCGGAGCTTGAGGGGCCGGGGCTGCGGGCTGAGCTGCCGGGGTGGCGGGAACCTGCTGTATTAACGCAGGCGTAGCGGGTGTAACCGGCTGAGTCGCTTCTTGCGGGGTGCTGTTATACCACCAGTGAAGGCCCAGCAAGGCAACACATGAACTGACAACGACGACTGATGTTTTATCCATAAAGTTGAGCTTTTATTGGGTTTGTTTTTTGTTTTTGCGAGGGGGCACGGGATCATGTCCGCACCCACCCCATGGGTTACAACGTAAAATTCTTTTTATGCCCAAGTATGTTCCCTTGAAAGCACCGTGTATTTGTACGGCTTCTATAAAGTAGGTGGAGCAGGAGGGCGTAAAACGGCACCCTGAGTTGGGGCCACAAATGGCATGAAGCGGTTTGCTCAGAAACCGCTTGTAAAACTTGACCGGTGCTATGACGATGTGTTTCAGCATGCCTGATTCTGCCGGCTCTTGCGCGCCAAGAGTTTCAGAAAGTCCTTTTCTAAGCCCTGGTAATCAGTCATAGCGGCTCTGTTGCGCACAATGATGACTACGTAAAGCCCACGCGCTAACGGTTCGCCGTGTGCTCGCAATATCTCTCTTACGCGGCGGCGTAAGGTGTTGCGCATCACGGCGTGGCCGATTCGCTTTGTGGTGATGATGCCGAAACGAGAGCCTGCTTGGGCTCCCTCTTTCAGCGGGGCTGTGCTGAGAATAAGGAAACGCCCTGCTTCAGAGCTGCCCTCGTTGCGCACCATGGCGAACTCTGAGGCTCGTTTCATGGTTTGGCTACGCTTGAGCTGCATCTTACAACAGGACGTTGCGTGCTCCCGGGTTAGCATGTGCTGCTTGTTCATTACGCTGCGGCACACTCAACCCGCTGTAAATTAAACACCGTGCTGAATGGTGTGGCGCTTGTAGTGGATCTCCACACCCTTGGGCAGAAGACGCTTGCGACCCTTAGCGCGACGACGGGCGAGGATGGCGCGACCATTCTTGGTAGCCATGCGGGCGCGGAAACCGAACTGGCGCTTGCGGCAGCGCTTGGAAGGCTGGTATGTTCTCTTGCTCATAATCTGATTTCTATGTTTTCGTTAAAAAGTTTCTTTGTTCCGCTCTCGCGGTCGGGGTGAAGTATGATACTCTATTTTGAGCACATGTCAAGCCCGTTTCTTCTTTTTTTGGTAAATTTCTTTTGAAAATACCGTTTTATCAGGCATCTGCCACCATGAATTTGAGCTCGGCCTCGCAGGTTACATCGCCGTTGACCAAGCAACGGGCATTGCAAACACCGATGGCTCCGCGCATCTTGGTAAGCTCGGTTTCGATGATAAGCACATCACCCGGTACCACGGGCTTACGCCATTTCACCTTGTCGCAGCTCATGAAGTAGCCAATCTTGCCTTGGTTCTCGGGCATGCGGAGCATGAGGATGGAACCAACCTGAGCCATGGCCTCCAGCTGCAATACGCCGGGCATTACGGGCTTGCCGGGGAAGTGGCCTTGGAAGAACTGCTCGTTCATGGTCAGGTTCTTTTGACCAATGCACTTGCTGTCGCCCTCGAACCCGAGAATGCGGTCTACCATCATGAAGGGATAACGGTGGGGCAGCAATTTAAGCACCTCGCTGGTGTCAAGCACGGTGTCGCCGGCAGGGAATACGAAAGGCTTGGGTTTCATAGCCTCCATGCTTTCGTACTTCTTCTGCAAGGTGGCTGCCATTTGAGTATTGATGCCATGGCCGGGCATTACGGCAATGACGTGGCCCAAGATGCGGTTGCCGTTGAGGATGAGGTCGCCAATCATATCCATGGCCTTGTGGCGGGCACATTCGTTGTGGAAACGCAGGCCACCGGCGCAGATGTATTGGTCTCCCTTAATCACAATGGCGTTGTCAAGGGTGCCGCCTTGGATGAGCCCCTTGTCCAACAGGGGCTGCACGTCTTCGTAGAAGCAGAATGTGCGGGAGGTGGAAAGCTCTTTCTCGTACATCTCCGGGTTCACCTCGGAGGTGAAGTATTGAGTTACGCGCCCTTCGGGGCCAACAGCCGTTACGGATACGCGGAACTTTTTGTCGGGCATGATGATGATGCGGCTGCCGTTCTTGTTTTCTACCTGAATCGGCTCGCGGATCTCCCACACATGGCAGGGTACGTCTTGCTCTACAATACCGGCTTGCTTAATGAGGTTGACGTAGGGGGCGGCAGAGCCATCGCCGATGGGCGGCTCGTTGGAGTCCATCTCAATAATGGCATTGTCTACACCCATGCCGGTAAGGGCAGAGAGAATGTGCTCCACCGTGTGTACTTTTACAGAACCGACTGCCAGTGTTGTGGCGCGTTCTACCGTCTGCACGTTGGCGGCAGAGGCATCAATGAACGGTTTGTCGGGCAGGTCGATACGACGGAACTTGAAGCCGGTATTCGGTTCTGCCGGCTTGATGGTCAGTCTTACGGGTAACCCCGTGTGGAGGGAAGTGCCTTCAATGGAGGCACACTTACTGAGCGTTCTCTGCATCTGAATAGCCATAATACGGTTGTATTCTACACCATACTCCACCTTTTGTGAAGTCAAAAATTGCAACGCGGGGGTAATTCCTGCCGTTTTTCTTGCTTTTTTTCAGCTTGTTTCTGACTATTTTGGCAGAAAAAAGTTATTGTCGCGTTTTTTGCTTGCATTGGCGCGGTAATGGGAGTAGAAGAGTAGCGTATGCCTACAACCATAGAAAATTTGAAGACCGCCATTATCGGCGAGAGTACGGCTTGCGCCATGTATGCTTCTTTTGCCAGCAAAGCCTTGCAAGAGGGCTACCCGCAAATTGCCAAATTGTTTGAAGCCACCTCTGCTACAGAGCGCATTCACGCTGCCAACCACACCAAGGCTTTGGTGAAGATGGGCGAGCAGCCTATCGAATACGATATGAGCTGGCATGTGGGTACCACGCTTGAGAACCTCAAAGAGGCTTTCAAGGGCGAGACCTACGAGTACAGCGAGATGTATCCGCCCATGGTGGCTCAGGCAGAGGCCGAGGGCGCCAAAGATGCCCTGCGCAGTTTCAACTGGGCTCTGGAGGCCGAGAAAGTGCACGCTGCCATGTACGCAGAGGCTATTCGCCAGCTGGAGAGCGGCGAGCCGCTCAACCTGCCCGCAGGCTATGTCATTTGCCCGCTGTGCGGCGATACTTTCCCGGTAGAGACCGCCCCCGATAAATGCCCGCTGTGCAACATGCCCAAGGCTAAGTACATTGCTCTTCCGTAAAATAATACGCTTTCCAACCATTCAACAAAAAAAGGCGGGTGCTTTACCCGCCTTTTTTCGTACCCCTGTGTTCACCATTGCCAAGAGCGGATGATGCGCTCAATGGCAGAGGTGCGCGGGGATGCCGGGCTGCTTTGTTTGCCCATGGCGGTCTGTAACACCGGTATGAGCAACAGCACAAGCAGGGTAATAAACGGCACCATCAGCCCGATGCCTCGCAACACTCGCTTGGCAGAGCGGTTGCGAATGCTCCTCCTTATGCTCAGAATAATGCCGATTAGGCTGATGAGCATGAAGGGATAAAACGCCGTGAAATGTGGGTGCTTCATCATGCAGAATGACACCGCAAAAACAAGAACAAAGGCTATGCTCAAGCTTGTGTTAATGCCGACCTTTCTGCTGCGGCGTATTTTGCGGAAGGGCCGCAACCACATAAACAACAACAAAAGACCGGGTATGAGCGCCACCATCGGCGGTATCCAACTTTGGCAGAAGCCCGGTAAGGTGCCCACAAATATATGCATGGGCTCCGTATACAAAAGACTGTTATGCCATCCGCCCCAATGGCTCTCAAAAACCGGTTGTATTAAAGCGGCGCTAGAAGGGTTAAAGCCTGTAATCAGTATCACCACTACCCAAGGGGCTGTTATGCCGCCTAAGAAACAGGCGCTGCTTATCAGGCGTTTCCCTTGGTTTACCCACAGCATGTGCCCTATAACCGGCAGCCAGTACACTACAACCATGGGGGTGGTCATCAGTGCCACGGTAATACCCAACCCGGCAAGGAAAAGGTGCCGCGGCGGGAAGTAATCTTTCTTGCCCCTCGCCCATACCAACAGGTGATACATGCTGATGGTTTGCAACACCAAATTCAGCTCGCTCGGCCCCGCCCATAAATCCGTGCAATAGACAAACATGAGCCCTGTGATGGCCCATGCCGTGCTGCGCCGCACAAAAAGCGAGGCGGTCTTCAAACAATACAACAGCCATATGCCGATGACCACACTGTGTAATATCAACACCCCCGCCGCATGGCCCCAACTCAAACTTGCCCCCAGCCATATCTCGGCATACCACAAGATGCCCCCGCATGCGTCTGCCGTGCAACCGCACTCCGGTGTAAACCGCATCACCAGATAACTCATGACGGCAAAAAACAACCAGGCGCTCATTTGCTCGTGCTCATGCAGCACGGCTTGTATGCCGGGACGGTATTCGGATGTGTGCTTGCGTGGTGACATAGGCTTCTTTTTATTCTAAAGAAGCAGGCGGCGCACGTCAAGTAAATTTTTGTCTCCGCATTGCTGTTGCCGGTAGCCGATGCTTTGTACCAAGTGTGCAGCCTATTCTCCCCGTTTTTGAGTCCGCCGGGGGCAGGGGAGAATCAAATGCCTTGATGTATGCATTTTTCATAAGACGGCCGGTGGTGGCAATATGTGTGGCGCTCATGTTGGTGTTGGGCGGGTTGATAACGGCACTATCTTTGCCCGTGGCGCAATACCCGGATATTGTGCCGGCAGAGATAAGTATTTCTACCACTTTTCCCGGGGCAGATTGCGAGACGGTGGTAGATTCCGTGGCTTCTCCCATAGAGCAGCAGATGAGCGGTGTGGAGGGCATGGAGTACATGACCTCTACCTCTGCCAATGATGGCAGCATGAGCTTGTCCGTGTTGTTTGATGTGGGAAGCTCTGCAGATATGGACCAAGTGCTGGCGTACCTGCGCTATGCCCAGTCTTCTTCCCAGTTGCCGGCAGAGGTACAGCAGATGGGCGTTACCATGCGCTCCAAGAGCGGGCCGCCCATGTTGCTGTATGTGTTGCGCGCGCCGCAGGGGGATTTTGATGCCGTGTGGCTGAGCAATTATGCCTACATCAATTTTGTGAACCCGCTTCTGCGCACGCCGGGGGTGGGCAATGTACAGGTGTTCGGTGCCGGGGAGTATGCCATGCGCATTTGGTTGCAGCCGCAAAAAATGGCCGCCCTGGGCATTACGGTGCAGCAGGTGCAAAATGCCTTGCAACAGCAAAACCGCGTGAACCCTATCGGCAAAATCGGCGCAGAGCCCGCTTTGCCGGGCCAACAAACTACCTACACGGTGCGCACGCAAGGCCGCTTGAAAACGGTGGAGGATTTTCAGAATATCATATTGCGCGCAGATGCAGACTCGCTCGTCTGCCTGAGCGATGTGGCGCGGGTAGAGCTGGGGTGCCAATCTTATAACATGAGCTCTTCTTACAATGGCGAGCCCTGTGCCATTATTGCCATCTCGCAAAGCCCCGGCAGCAATGCGCTTAAAACCGTGCAGGCGGTGGAGCAAACCTTGGCAGGGCTTTCTTTGGAGCCCGGGCTGGAGCTGCAGCTGGCGCTCAATACCACGGCCGGTGTCAGCTTGGGGATTCGGGATATTTTGGTGACGTTGGGGGTGGCGCTTGCGCTGGTCATTGTGGTGGTGTTTGTCTTTTTGCAGGGCTGGCGTGCCACGCTGATACCGCTTACCGCCGTGCCGGTGAGCGTGGTGGGCACGTTTGTGTTTTTCCCGCTTTTCGGTATGGAGGTGAACACCATCTGCCTGATGGGGCTGGTGCTGGCCATTGGCTTGGTGGTAGATGATGCCATTGTGGTGGTAGAGGCGGTGCAATCTCACATAGATGCCGGGGAATCGCCCCGCGCGGCCACCTTGGCTGCCATGAAAGAGGTGGCCGGCCCGGTAGTGGCTACGGCGTTGGTGCTGGCGGCGGTGTTTTTTCCGTGCATGTTGTTGCCGGGTATCACAGGGCGCTTGTTTGCGCAGTTTGCAGTGACGATTGGTGTATCCATCCTCATCTCTGCCTTTACGGCGCTGAGCCTCAGCCCGGCGCTGGCCGCCCTGTTGCTGCGGCCTCGCGGCGCTTCCGTGGGGGGCTTGGCGCGGGCGGGGGCTGCTTTTAACCGTGGGCTTGATAAGGTGCGCAAGATGTTTACGGGTGTGTCGGGTAAGATGATTCGGCGTGGTGTTGTCACGGGTGTGGTGTTGGTGGTGGCTGCCGTTTGTATTTACCCCGTGGCCAAACGCGTGCCCGGTGCCTTTTTGCCTAATGAAGATGAGGGCTATTTTTACGGCTCCCTGCAAATGCCGTATGCCTCTTCTTTGGCACTGACGGAGCAGGGGAGCGCCCGCATTATCGAGCTGCTGAAGCAAGAGCCTGCCATTGATGGGGTGCTCATGGTGAATGGCTTTAACCTGCTCACGGGTGTGCAAAGCCCTAATAATGCCTTCTTCTTTGTGGCGCTCAAGCCTTGGGATGAGCGCCCTGTGGCATCCCAAGGGGTGGGGCCGCTTTCTTCCCGCCTCAACCAAGCGCTCAATGGTCTGAACACAGGTGGTATGGCGTTTACAACCACACCGCCGCCCATTCCCGGTGTGGGGGCTTCATCTGATGTTACCTTCATGCTCGAGGACCGCGCCGGCCGTGGGCCCGAATACTTGGCAGAGCAAACGGCTGCCTTTGTTGCTGCGGCGTCCTCATGCCCCGAAATTGCCGCAGTGCAAAACCTGATGGCGGCAGATACGCCACAGTATTTCTTACGATTCAATGTGAAAAAAGCGCTCTCCCAAGGGGTGGAGCCCGATGCCGCGCTGTCTACGCTGCAAACCTTCCTCGGTAGCTCGTTTGTTAATTATTTTAACCTTTACGGCTATCAATATCAGGTCTTTATGCAGGCAGATGCCGCCAGCCGCATGAATATTGAGCAAATGGCCGAGTTTTATTTGCCGGGGGCAGATGGTGCGCAGGTGCCCCTCAACGCTTTGGTAGATGTGCAGTTTGTTTACGGCCCGGAGTTTTTGATGCGCCAAAATATGTACAATGCCTCTATGTTGAATGTGGCCGCCGCCCCGGGCTATTCCGCAGAGCAGGTGATGGCTGCACTGGAGACTGTCTTTGCCCGCACCATGCCCAACGGTATGGGGTTTTCTTACTCCGGCATGAGCTATCAGCAGAAAAAAGCGGCGGAAGGTATCAGCTTGTCGGGCATTTTCGCATTGTCCGGTATCTTTGTCTTTTTGCTGCTGGCCTCGCTGTACGAGAGCTGGGCCTTGCCCTTATCCATCCTGTTCTCTGTGCCCATTGCTGTTTTGGGGGCCTTTGCCACGCTGTGGCTCTGCGATATGGATCTGGATTTGTACGCAGAAATCGGCTTAATCATGCTCATTGGTTTGGCCGCAAAAAATGCTATTCTTGTGGTAGAGTTTGCGCAAGACCGCGTGGCAGAGGGCATGCCCTTGTTTAAAGCCACCCTTGCCGGGGCTTCCGCGCGCTTGCGGCCTATTCTTATGACCTCCCTCGCCTTTATTTTGGGCTGTATACCCCTGGCGCTTGCCACCGGCCCGGGGGCTGTGGCTCGCCAATCCGTCGGCATCACCGTCATCGGCGGTATGTGCGCTGCCGTTTTCATTGGCGTGTTCTTCATCCCCTTCTGCTACTATTGCGTGGCACGCCGACGCTAACTCCCGCGTGTGCTATTATTCATTGCCCCGCGCGGGGCAATATCACTGTAGCGACAGCCTCAATTTCTTTATCGGGGTGTTCATGCGCGCGGTTGAAAGCCGCTTTCATGGCAGCTCGCTGCGCTCCTGTCTTCGCGCCTATGGGCACTTCTCCGTGGCAAGCGCCGGTGATCAGCCCTATAGATTAGCATTCGCAGGGCGGGTGCATCTTTCAACTGTAAATTTTAACAGAGCAAAAAAACATCTTTCGTGATAGATTTTGATTTTTGTATCACTCATTACTGATGAACACAACATCATCACAAAAAACTCAAACAAAAATCAAAAAATGAAAATTAATCGTTATCTTAGTCATTTTGTTGCATGCATGTGCATGGCTGCTGTAACAAGTGTAGCCTACTGCGACGATTCTCAGGCTACAACCACGGAACCGGGAGAAGAGCTTGTAAGTAAAAGTGAAGCGGAGAAGTCTGCGGCTATTGTTCGTAAACTGGGCTCCCCTCGTTCCTTTGTGCTTCCGAAGACTGAGGCTCTGGACAAGTACAAAATAGAGCAGATGAAAGAGCTCCCGATTAAGAGAGCCCAGAGACAGCGGAATCAGAGTAGTGCATATGATAGTCTGCTCGACAGTTATGCCGGGAATGATATATCTGTATATCGTATAGAAAAGCCAAAGAAAGAAAATCCTCTGCCCAAACCCAAAGAAGATAACACTCCATGGTGGGCATATATAGTGGGTGGATTATTGGGGTTTTTGTACATTCGTAAAATTTTTCGAATCATTTTAGGCGTTTTTGCGTAAGGCTCTGTTAATCTTTTCGGTTGATAAATAGATGCAGTTATTTATCTTGAGCTTTAAGCAGTACCCCAATCGTAATTCTAACCAATTTTTTTAAATAATTTTCATCTTAGTTGATAGATTTTGATTTTTGTATCACTCATTATTGATGAATACAACATCTATTCAAACAAATCATTCTTACCTTAAACCACAAACCAAAACTAAAAAAAATGAAAATCAATCATAATATCCGTCGTTTCGTTGCATGTTTAACCATGGCAGTTGCAACAAGTGCATCCTTCTTCACCGAGGCTCAGGCCGGGGTAGAGATGAAGTGTGTTTCCTTAGAAAAAACAACCAATGGAGATACTACCAGAACCACCATCAAATATGCGCCTACGTTCTCCTATAATGGTGGCGTGACCATATCATCTGCCGTATCTCCGGAGCTGGCATTAACATTAGGCCGTGCCAAGATTAACGGCGAGGTTATCTTGCAGGATGATGTGCCCCCCATGGTTTCTTATTCTATCAAGTTTAATGCCGCTACTGACGATTCTGCCATGGGCAATGTGGAGAAATATCGTAATATACTTCGCAGTGCAAAAGTAAATACAAAGTATGCAGAACTCATTCTGATGCAGCATGAACGCTGCCACATTACGGATGCCGGTATGAATTCTTCCATAGCCTTGCTGGCTCTGGAGCCCTCAATCGTCGTGAAAGATGCCGGTATTCAGCAGCGCTTGGATTCTACACGTACCGCCTTGCTTAAGGCTATGGAGGCCCGTGCCCTCTTCACTGAATTGGTAACCGGGACCATAAAAAGAGTGGCGGAGGACCATGCCTTTTTCCAAGATGAATATGACCGCTTGATAGCCGAAGGGGTAGAAGCGAGATATGCCTTGTATGGGGCAGCGGAGGCGACCAATCCTTCAGACCCGGTGAAATCGGCTCTTGCTGCTGTCCAATATCGTTATGATAAACTGGGTATGTCTGTTAACGTTCAACAGTTGCTGACAGATTTTTACGGAGAGCCGGTTAGCTATTGTAATTTGTTGCTCAGTAAGCTCGATGACAGCGAATTCCCATATTACGATGTTAAAGGGAGCATTGACCAGTTGGATGACTATGTATTCAGCATAACACAGGCAGATGCGCTCGACCTTAAGTTGGAGGATCAGAAGGTGGATCCCGCTGCTAAATTGGATAAAGCTGTTCGCGAGTATGAGGCCGCAGTTAAAGAAGCTCTTATCGATATGTGCAGAACCGAAATCCGCGAAGAAAAAGAGAAGAAGGAGATAAAGACTGAGACTGAGACCGATACCGTTACCGGTGAAACGAAACCGATTGTCATCTCTTGCGATTTCGGAAGCAATACCAAGGATGATACCGCTGAGAAGTCCGACAAGAGCGTGCCGAAGAATGTTACCAAAAACTCCCAAAATTCCGGTAAAAACACGGTGTCCGATAGCTCCACTCTCCCTCTGCCTCAGTTGCTGCCGTTTTCAAAGGACTTTAAACAGCTTTTGATGGATACTTCATACAACGAGCTGGAAAAGTTGGCTGAGATTCTCAGCTTCGTGCAAGATGCTGAAAGTGCTGCGGCTGTCACGCAGGGCGGTGAGAATTCTCTGCTGAATCGCTGGTTGGCTCAGTACATTGCCAAGGTAGAGCAAATAGCGGAGGATAAGGATAAAGGGGATAATTTCGACATCATATGCGAATACGCCATGTTCTTGGCCAGTGACAAGGAGTTTAACTACCCCGGCAAGATGATGAGCCTGCGGAATGATAAGTTTGTTCCTGCGCTGGATTGTATCTATGGTAATGACTGCTTCGGTAATAAAGAGCTCCATCGTCAATTGCTCAATATTAATAATAAAACCAACATCTTTGTGAATGGTAAAATGAAGCCCATCTACACGATCCGCGATTATGTGGAAAATGTAAAATTGAAGTAATTTGACTCTTCATCCGTTTAGGGGAGGGTGGCGCTCATGTGGTGCCGCCCTCCCCTGTCATAACATTTGCAGAATATAGTCTCCCTTGGGAGCCCAACACCCTAGCCCGGAAAGGGGGTGGGGAAGGACGGCAATGAGTCCGTCCCCACATTCATGTTATGACGGAGTACTAAAAATTAGGAGTCAGACCTATTTTGACAGCTCAATGGGAGCTTGTCGGGACCGGCACCTATACAACACATCTGAGCAGCTGACAAATTGGCGAAAGTAAGCGCCCCATCGGAAAAATCCGATGGCTTCGTATACCGGAGCAGCAAAAGCCGCTGCCCGAAAGAGCAGCGGCTTTTGAGAAATCAGCGTAGTTTGCCACACTCAGTCAGGAGCTACTCAGCGAGTAGCCCGGGCAGGACTTCAGCGACGGCGGCGGCGGGCAGCCAGACCGGCAAGAGCCAACAGGCTCAAAGCAGGCGTACTCGGTTCAGGAATAACGAAGTACATGCAGTTCGCATTTTCCGGGTTATAGTATGCGCTAAGTTGCCCCCTATCCGTCACGGCATTCACTTGCAGCTCCCCGGGATTTTCAAACGTGATGTTCTCGTCAAACTCCAGGCACACTATCCCGGATGACGGCAATGTTTCCAGTCCACGTAAATCCACCGTTATACTACTACCACAAATGGATAAAGCTCCGGTCAGGATATGAGTTTTCAGCTTCAGCACCGGGGTATCGGCGCTCGGTTGAAGGGTATTCTCGGGGTTACCATATTGTTCCAATGTACCGACAGTCTGAGAGCGGGACTGAAGAATATCATCAGTGCTGGCCCCTGTAAGCACCAGAGTACTATTGTGCATAGATACTGTTGCCTTCTTACCGTCCGTTGTAATTGTGCTACCGGAATCCACGACTAAATCTGTCAGTTCCAGCGTGACGTCATCTTTCAGAATCACGAAAGCCCCCTGTATGGCAGCATCCTCATCCTCAGCGGCGGACAAGCGAAGGGAAGTTTCGGAATCTATGTAGGATTCCACATTGGAGAGTGCCCCTTTACCATTGGCGGCAGTCATGACCGCAACTTCTGTTTGACCACGTTGCCAGGAGAGAGAGGCATTATCCTCCAGCTTCACATCGCCCTTGTGACCATAGTAGTCGGCAATCTCCGCTGTGGATTGCAAGTTTTCCCCACCTTCTATATACTCCTGCGCATACTGCACCCCCTCGTGCATAATATACTTACCACCGCTCTCCACCGTTACCGTGCCGCTAAGCCGAGCGTGGCTCTCCAGCTCAAAGATTGCACCATCCTGCACGGTGACATTCATGGTAGCATCCGCATAGTGCCAATCATTCTCACGGGTGGAAAAGTTCACAACATCCTTTGATGAACTGGAGCTTCCGAATCCATGAACGGTCAGCGTACCGGCGAGCTTAACCGTGCCGTTCTTCACGGTAAGGCCACTGTTTTCATGGTGTAGTTGGGTTCGTATGCCGTTCAGTTCCCAGGTACCGTCACCGTCATAGATGATGCCCAGCGCAGAACCTTCCGAATCACGGAAAGAGCCGATAAATTTCTGATTGCCGCTCTCTTTAAAAGTGAGGACAGCACGTTCGGAAGAACCGTTGCTGATGATGGCCTCTTCCGTGAGGGCATTGATGGTGAAACTATTATCCCGCTCCTGGCCCTTGCTCAGATACCAATCCATCTTGTTGCCGTTCATATCGAGTGTTCCGCCACCATTGCCGAAAGTGAGATCACGGAAAATCTGCCCGGTATCGGCAATCTTCACCGTGGAACCGGCATTCACCAGCACATTGTAGGCAGCATAGCCATCTTGCTGGTTCAGCAAAGTCTCACCCTTGCCCCCCAGATTCAGGAATATCTCATTGTTACCCGTACCGCAGATGCTGAGCGTGCCCTCGCCGACCTTGCGCCACTCGCGCATGTAGTCCGTATCGGCATTGCGCAGGCTTACATTCACCCGCACCCCTGCATCGACCATATAGCCGGCCGAGTTTAATTGCTTGCTGCCGGCCGGGGTGACATTGAAAACAACACCCTTGTGCCCATTGGCAGCAAAGTGCATATACCCCAGCCCCAAATCTGTATCCTCGGTCACATTAACCTTGTAGGTCTTCCCATCACCGGCTGCCAAGAGCACCAGGTTTTGAGTCATGTACAACTTGGCGTAGGTAATTTCCTTCTCGATAACAGCTTTATCATCATCATCGAACGTAACACTGGGTGTTGCGTTCAAGAATTCGCTGCCGTAGCCATACCAATCGTCCTTATTCTTCAAGGATGACAAATCTTTCCAGGTATGCTGCCCGGTTTCGACTGCCCTGAACGTCACACTCTCCCAATTCGTTTTATCATAGACCAGGTTGCCGCCGTCATGTCTCAGGTAGCCCACTGCCGGGTTCACCGTCACCTCCTGACCACTGATGGTATCAGTCTTGCCACCGTCCTCGGTTGCCTCCGCCCCTTCTATCCTGAGAGCCCCTTCCACAGTAGCCATGTTGACGTAGACATTATCGGCATTCATCTGAGCCTGAGTCCACCCCGCTGCAGAACCACCACGTTTATAGGTGGCGCCATTGGTTCCGATATGTTCCATCAGGAATCGAAAACTCTTGCTCTCAGCATCCCACACAAAATAGGGGCTGCCGGAATCCGCCCCCTGAGAGCCAAAGGGTAAAGGAGTTAAATCGCTTGCACCGCCACTGGTAGTTTGTTTGGCCGTTGTCACATACACCCGGGTAAAGTCATCGCTAACCTTTTTCACATCGCTGATATAGCCTATACCACCCACTGTGAACATACCACCGTAGTTCACCTCAGTTTCTTTACCATCCTCATCCCAAGTCATCTGAGTACCGCCGCCCACGCGATACACCAACGCCTCCGTTGACTTCAACTCCTTTTCGATATCACCGGTATACAGCACGGCGGGCTCCACATCGGTAATCAACTTGCTCAATCTGGAAATTTTATAGTCCTGCTCCGTAGCTTGATCACTTCCGCCGAAAATCTGGTGGATAAACTTGGTTCCCTCCTCAATCCCCATGTACTTGATACTGCGATTGGTGCCAATCCCCCACTCATTCGCCGTGAACGTAGGATACGGTACAGACATCTGGTGAGCGGCAGTCACCACGTAGTTGTATGAAATAGCCGTGCTGCTGCCTATATCCGACACGGAATCAAAGCTCACCATGCCATTCTGCATGGTATACGGGGTAGCGCTCTTACCACTGGTAGATGTATATTCTATTTGCACGCCGCCATCTCTCCACCGTATATAATCCAGCAACGCATTGGTGGCACCCACAGCATAACGCCCGGAATTCGACGCAAAATCCACATAAGTGTTGCGCGAAACATCCGAATGCATAACTGCCGCCTGAAGCGTAGTACTCAGCGCACATACGCCCCCGACCGACAGTACAACCCAACGCAGGAATCGAAGAGAAAAACGAAATTTCATGGCATGCAGGAGAGATTAGTTTATTCTCTACATTTTCATCGATATGTCAAGTCAGTAAAAAGGCATTCCGGGGCAAACGCATTAGGATTATGACACTTTCTTCAGATTGACAATTTACCATTTACAAAGTTATTGAATTTACAAGCTCTTATATAAATATTCATCAGCTGAAAGCCCACCATAAGGCATTATCCTTTCCCGGCTACATAGC
>JAZNGY010000050.1:0-6523 GCA_045576695.1 Akkermansia sp. | reverse complement strand
GGGTCCGGAATAAACGTTATTCGAACCCCGCCGAATGGCGGGGTGGCATAATGCGCGGTGTTAATATTTACGATGATAATAAATACCTTGCGACATCTAGCAACCCTCTATGCCACCCCACCATCCGGTGGGGTTCCTTTTCATTATCATTATAACCCACGGTTTCGCTGCTGACGCAGCTCCACCGTGGGCTACCATATGCCGCCCCGCATGCGCGGGGCTCAAAAAATCCGCTCGCTAACGCGAGCCATCTGCCCACTAAATTCCAATTTATCTATCAAAAAAAATAACAGAGCGTATTCCAAATACAGCTTGATTCGAATGAGAAAATATGTTATCGTCTTCCTCGCGTAATAGATTTTGATTTTTCGGAGCGCTTTATTAGTGTAGGCACCGTGCTGATGTCGACATCAATTTACCACACAAGATTAACACTAAAACCACACAAAATAATGAAAATGTTTCAATTCATCAAAAAAGCAGCAGTCATGATGGTCATTGTCATGGGGTGCATGTTCACGGCAGAAGCCCAGTGCATCCATAAGGCCGGCATTCAGGAGCGAATAGACAGTTGCAAGCGAAGCCTTGACAAAGACCCTTTTTCAGCCCAAATGCAAATGGAAGTGGTAAAACTGACAGGAGAGTTATACGAGCCGTGCCCCTTTTGTGACAGGGGCTCGTCAACCGGCACGATATATCCCCCCTTGCCCCAACCAAATGGCCTCGACCTGCCAATCTACCCCGACACAAATGAAGGTTTCCCCCCCGGAGGCAATGGGCTTTATAACAACGACGGGAACCTGCTCAAATACATCAACAGCTATTCCCGCGAAAGCTCCAATTCGAAATGGTCTGAGATTGCCCTGGTAGTTGCCTGCTGCATCGCATGTTTTTTATTGATGCTCATGCTCTTTGTGCACCGCAAAAACAAGAAAGCGGGCAAGCCTACGGATTTTGCGAGCGTATTGGCGGATTCCATCAAAGCCTTTACGGATTTTTTCGTGGATATCTGGAGAAAAATAAAGGCAAATTACTCGTCGGAAAAGCCTACTGCTGAGCAGCAAGACAAGAAGGAAGAGGGTGAAAAGTAATATACCCCTCCGCAGGCATAAGCTGACACGTGTGTGAAGAATCAATGCGCCCCACCCCTGCATGGCAGGAGTGGGGAGCAAAATTGTATGGCCTAAGTGGGCTTACTTGGTGATGAGGCCGTGGGCTTCGAGGAGGGCATCGGGGTTGGGGTCGCGGCCCATGAAGTCGCGGTAGGCCTCGGCAGCGGGTTTACCATCGCCAACTGAAAGAATAGCCTTGCGGAAGGCGGCACCGGTTTCGGGGTTCATGACACCCTCTTTCTTGAAACGGGTGAAGGCATCTGCGGCCAGCACCTCTGCCCATTTGTATGAGTAGTAGCCGGCAGCGTAACCACCGTTGATGCAGTGGGTGAGGTGGCGCATGATGGAGGTGGCATCTGCCGTCATGGAGATGCGCCAGGGGCGCAGCAGCTCATTGGAGGCAACATCCAAATCCTTACCCTCAAACTTATCTGCGTAGTTGATGTGCATCTCGAGGTCGAGCTTGCCGACGCAGAGCTGGCCCATAATGTCTGTGGCGGGCAAGAAGTAGCGGCTGGCGTTAAGCTTCTGCACCATTTCGGCGGGGATGGGCTCGCCGGTTTCGTAATGGAAAGCGTATTGGGCAATACCCTCGGGCTCCCAGGTCCAGTTCTCTTGGATTTGGCTGGGCAGCTCGACGAAGTCCCAAGTAACGCTGGTACCGCAGTGGTCAACAAGCTCTGTATCGCCGCACATGCAGTGCATCATGTGGCCGAACTCGTGGTAGAGGGTCTCTACATCGTAGTGGCTGAAGAGTGCGGGTTTATCTGCGGTGGGCGCGGTGAGGTTGGCGGTAATGCAGGCCAAGTGGGGGGCATGCGGTTTGCCATCGTGAGCAGGCTCGCCATAGCGCAGGGGCATTACCCAAGCGCCGGCGCGTTTGGTGGCGCGGGGGAAGAGGTCCAGATAGAAGGTGCCCAAGTGGTTACCGGTGGCGGTATCAGTCACTTTGAAGCAACGTACCTCGGGGTGCCATACTTCGATAGCGCCCTCGGGGCAGGTTTCGCCGGGTTTAAGGCAAGCGGTGGGCACTTCTTCGTAAGACACGCCGTAAAGCGGGCCGAAGGTATTGAACATACCCGTGACAACACGGTTGCACTCTTGGTAGGGGCGCAGGGTTTCGGGGTCGAAGTTGTATTGTTCTTTGGCCATTTGCGTGAGGTAGAAGCGGCGGTCCCAGGGGTTAACAGCCGTTACTTTTTCACCGCGCTTGGCGGATACATAGTCGAGCACCTGTTGGCACTCTGCCTCGAAGGCGGGTTTTACCTTTTGCATCATACCATCGATAAAGGCCATGGCATTGGCGCCACCGCCTACCATGCGGCGCTGGGTCTTGAGGTCTGCATAGGTACCGAACCCCAGCAACTCTGCCAACTCGCGGCGCAGCACCATGACGCGGGCAACAATCGGTGCGTTGTCATATTTCTCACCGGCGCCGATGGTGTTCTGGCCCTCCCAGCATTTTTTGCGGGTGGCCTCAACAGTGCAATCACTCAGCACATTGCCGTAGCTGGTATACTCAAGAGTGATACGCCATGCGGGTTTTTCGGGGGTACCGTAGCCGTGCTTCAAAGCATCTGCTGCGGCGGCAGCCATCCAATCCTCACGCATACCGGCAAGTTCGGCTGGGTCGGTAATGATAAGCTCCCAAGCGTTGGTGGAGTCAAGCACGTTTTTGGCGAAATTGAGGGTAAGCTCAGACATCTCTGCCTGAATTTCAGCCTTGCGTGCTTTTTTCTCGGGCGAGAGGTCTGCACCGCTGTCTTTGAAAGAGTCAACCGTTTGCTGCACAAAGCGCTGTTTTTGGGAGGAGAGCTGTTTTACCCAAGGCTGGGCGGCAGCGCTTTTGATAACGGCCCACAGCTGCTCGTTAGAATTGATATCGGCAGACAACTTATTGAGCTCGGGCAGCAATTCTTTTTGAGCATCGCGCATCTCGGGGCTGTCCATCACAGAAGAAAGGTGGTGCATGTACCCCTGCACTTGGTCAAGCTCGCGAGAAGCATCTGCCAGTGCCAAGAAGGTGTTTTCAAAGGTGGCTTCTTCGGGGGTTATTTTGCAAATGGCGTCAATGCGTGTATAAACGCGTTTAATAGCAACTCTGGCATCTGTGAGTGCTTGCGCCGGGGTGAGCTGAGACCATGCGGGGTAAGGCATATCTTGGAAGAACGGGTGTTCGTTCTTAGCATTTTCCACTTGTGCCGGAGCAACGGATTCTACAATTTCTGCGGCCTGCAACGTGCACAACCCGCTAAGGGCGCACACGGCAGTAAGGAGTATGTTTCTCGTTGTCATAATTTGATTGTGTTACAGTTTATACACCTGTCGATGTCAATTCTATCAAAAAAACTTTCATTTGCCAAACTTTTTTTGCTGATGATGACTCGGCATAACTTGAAATCTCATTGACAAGCGGTGCGTATGCAACTAGAATAAGTGAAGCATTACATCCACTCTTCTCTGCATGACCACCCACGGCACACGTATTCGCAACTTACTGGCACTTATGCTTTGTGCCGGGGCATTGACGTGTTGCCGGCAAAGCCCGCAAGAGATAGCGGCAGAGGAGTTGGAGTTACTGGGGATTCTGCCCGAACACTACTGCACGGAGCTGCAGAACGCCACCCTGCGCAATGATACCGCCCTGCTGCAATTGCTGATAACAGCCGGTGCCCCGCTAACCCAACAATCAACCGGTGGTGAAACCCTGTTACACACGGCCGCGGCACATGGGCAGCACCATGCAGCCAGGGTTCTGGTTTTGGCAGGCTTATCACCCGAGCAAAAAGACCACTCCGGCATTACCCCGATGCAACGCGCCATTTTGCACCAACATCTGCACATGCCGGCAGCACTTGCCACGGCAGAGTTGGAAAAAAACGGCATCTTACCGCAGCAATATACTGATAAGTTGATAGCGGCTTGCCTGGCGCAAGATTTTTACACGGCGCACTTGGTACATACCGCCGGGCACTCTCTCAACGCCACAGATGCCACCGGGCGCACCGCCCTGCACCACTGTGCCAAGGCAGACAACCACCAAGCTGCGCAATTTTTGCTCACCCGCGGGGCTAATTCCACGTGTACGGATCTGTACGGCAAAACGCCGCTTGATACCGCAAGAGCCCACGGCAACAAAGCGACCACCGGTGTGCTGGCGGCCCATGCTTTGCAACTGCAAGGCATTGTAAAAGAAGGCTATGAGAGCACCCTGCTGCACGCCGCAACAAACGGAGATAAGGAGACTGCCACCCTTTTGCACGATGCCGGGGCCAACTTGGAGGCAACGGATGCCGCAGGCAACACCCCGCTGCACTTGGCTATTGTGCACAACCACGGAGAAATGCTTGTACACCTGCACGGGCTGGGTGCCAACATCAACGCACGCAATACTGCGGGCATGTCACCACTTTTTACAGCTATAGCTCATAACAGAGCCAGGCATATTGAATTGCTGCACCGTTTGGGGGCAAAAATGGACATGGGGCTGCCCGATGGCCGCACCCCGCTTCAATTTGCAGTAACAGAGGGCTACCACCTTTGCATTGTGCCTTTGGTGCAAACCGGGGCAAAGGTAGACCAAACAGACGCCCACGGCAATACGCTGTTGCACTTTTGCGCCGCACACGGTCAACAATACTGCATGCAAGCCCTGCTGCAAGCGGGGGCAAATGTGCACAGCCGCAACAAAATGAAGTGGTCTGCCCTGCACTATGCCTGCACCCGAGATAACGACGCATGCGCCCGAATACTCATTGAACATGGCGGTGTGGATGATATTTTTACAGCAATACTTGCCGATGACGAAACCGCATGTCGCCATTATTTAGGAACGGCAAGGGCTACCGCTAAGACTGATGCTATGGGCAGCACCCCGCTGCATTGGGCCGCGCGCTTCAACAGAGCTTCATTGTGCGCCCTGCTGCAAGAGCATGGTGCAGATGCCACCGCTACCGATACCGCAGACCGCACCCCCGGCGACTACGCCCGCCACATGGGGCACACAGACTGCATGCAACAACTGGCCACAGTGGCCCTCCACCTGCGTGGGTGTGACTCAACATACGCAGAGGCACTGCAACTTGCCATCACAGAGGGCGATACCACCATGCTGCGTTTGCTGATTGATGCCGGCGCAGATATGGAGCAACCGGACAAAGCCGGATGGCCGGCTCTGCATTTGGCCGTAAAACATAATAAGCCCACTTGCATCGCTTACTTATTACACGGGGGGGCAAACCCGCAAATAACAACAGCAACGGGGTATACCCCGTTGCATTTGGCTGCCGGCATGGGTAACGCTGCCTGCACCAAAGCGCTGTTAGACGGCGGGGCAAATGCAAATGCCCGCTTGCACAGTGGCTGTACAGCCCTGCATTTGGCTGCACGCTTGGCGCAGCATCATTGCTTGCAATACCTGCTGGCCGCCGGTGCAGATGTGAACGCGGCCAACAACCGCGGCGATACCCCGCTGCTGGAATTAGCACGGTGGAATTGGAGCAACCCGGACAGCGCCGCCCTCCTCATTCAAGCCGGGGCCAACCTCAACGCCGTCAACATGATGGGCGAAAACGCCATCCATGCCGCGGCCATCTCGGGCAACAAAGCATGCCTGGCCCTCTTTATCTCTGCCGGGGTTAATACCAACTCTGCTACAAACGCAGGTAAAACACCCCGACAATTGGCAAAATCATACGGGCACAAAGACTGCGAGGCCTTGCTCAAAGAAGCAGAGACGGATTCCCTCTCCGCCGCGAGATAATCTGCTTATTACAAGCCCCCGAACAAATCTACGGCCTTACGCCATACCACGTAGGCTATCATCATGCGCAAAATAAGGGCTGTAAACATGCCCCATGTTACAACCAGGGTAAGCTTCTTTTTGGGGTGCCACTTACAACGCTTGGCTACCCAATAAAAGGCCGCAGCATGCAACACGCCGGACATTATCACAGAAAAGCCGAACGATATACCCACCCATGCCAACAAATGTGCCAGCGGTAAGGTAAAAGCAAATACGCACATCAACAAGTCAGAAAAATCGCCATATGCCCATGCCACTACCCCGGAGGGCACGGCCAAGCACATCAGCAGGGTATACCACGCTACTTTGCTGTATCTTTCTTCTTGTGTCGGTATGTACATTTCTGCACAGTATCATGCCGTAGTCGCACTGCATTGTCAAGCCCCTATTGCTCGCATTGCGTCAGTGGGCATACGCGTTCCGAGGATTTGAGACATGCGCATTTACGAATAAACGGTTGCAAGGTTAATCGTGTAGGGGGCTTTCGCCCCCTCACACACCACCGTACGTGCCTTTTATGGCATACGGCGGTTTCTCGGCGTGTGTTTAGTCCCGGAACTACGGTTCCTGCCGCAACTCTTTATCTCTCCTCGTCAGATACCCTGAC
>JAZNGY010000049.1:0-63620 GCA_045576695.1 Akkermansia sp. | reverse complement strand
TCGCTACGCTCGCTGTCATTTTGGGGCAGAAAAATGGTGGATTTGCCTTGTTTTTTAGTCAATTATCCGCTAGAATTTCGGTGACCGCAATTTTGAGGCATCCACTTTTCGGTGACTGTTTTTTTTGAGGCAATACGTCTTTTTCAGATTTGCTGATGAATCTTAGTTCTGAGGTTGAAGTTAATCCCCGGCTGTCAGCAAATCTGAAAAAAATCCGGTTGCTGTTACAAATGTGATTGACTTGCGGGGGGCGGATGGATATCATCCACGGTATGAACAAGGTTCCGTCAATGATATTGGGAACAAGAGAAGCTCTGTTGGTGCTCATGTCGGCCGTGGGATGGGCGCAAGAGGAGCCTGCGATGGTGGAGGGGATATTGGGCTATGGCGAGAAGACGATAGAGGTTGAGACGGCCCAGGATTTGGAGGATGCGGTGGATCAGAAGAACAACATCACGGTGCTGCTGAAGCGGGATATCACGGTGACGGATCAAGTACCGGTGCATACGGGGCTCATTAACAATTCTCCCTGCTGGGGGCAGTCTCACTTGTTCAATTTGAGCAATTATGTGTTCCGCCCCAAGTTGGAACAAGTGATACTTCATTTAAGTTTTGAGCCGACGGAAGGAGCGACTGTGGGCAAGGTGGTGCGCAATGGTAAGGCGGAGTTCTGTCATTTGGGGAATTTGAGCTTCAGCGGCATTCGAAATATCACTGCCGATACGACCGGAACATTCACCCCCTTTCAGCCGGTAGCCACGGGTGGCGAGATGGTGGCTGCAACGGGCGATACGCTTTCCTGCTACGGCTACGGCGCTGTGTTCCGCAGTGTTTCGGGGTTGACGAGCGGTGAGGACGGTGGGGTGTATATTCATGACAATGATGGAGCGGTTGATTTTCGCAACATTTGTTATGATGGCAGTTCCATGGGCGATGTGAACTGTGGAATCAACCTGAAAGGCGGTGCCATCTATGCCGATGCGGAGTGGAATGTGGAGATTCATCAAAACGGGCACAGCCTGGGGGGTGGCGTGAACTTTGAGAATGTGCGCATTGAGCTGGACCGCAGTACAGACTACGCACGCTCTTCGCAATGTTTTTTCTATGGGTATGGCGGTGCAATATATACCGGCGACCTGATGATGGATGCGAATGACGGCGATGTTAACTTCCGCTCGGTGGGGATATATCAGACGGCAGTTCATCAGGATGAGGGCTATGCTTACGGCGGCGCGCTGTACCTGCATGGGGACAGTTCCATAAGCCGGAATACGGGAGCGGTAAATTTTCTCGACGGTGGGGTGGAGGTGGCCAATACGGCTAAGGGTGGCGCGATTTATCTGAGCGATGGAGCTACGCTTGTGATGGAGGGGAACGGCGACGAGGTGAACTTTGTCGGCAATGCTGCGACGGCAACTGCTCTTGACGGCACCTTGAATGATGATGCCGTGGCACAGGGCGGTGCTGTTTATCTCGGCAGCGGCAGTCAGCTGAGTGTGCGGGGAAACGAGGGGGCGGTTTTATTCAGAGCCAATGCTGCGAGTGCCTCGGTCAGTCAGCAGGGAGCCTCGAGCTCGGCGGCCGGTGGTGCCATATGGGGTGCAGCGGGCTCCGTAACGGATATCAGCGGCAATGCCTCTGTGGCTTTTGAGGATAACCGGGCGGCAATGGGTAGTGCTATTTATACGCAGGGAATCTTGCGTGTGCGCAACAATGGGGATGTTCATTTTGCCGGCAATCAGGGGACTCATGCGATTTATCTGGAGGGGCAGGCAGCGGTGCTGGAGCTCTCCGCCGCCTCCGACAGAACAATCTGTTTTGAGGACTCGGTTTATGTAGAGGGCAAAGCGGAGCTGAATGCGGACTATGAGACGATGGCTCAACAGGGGGACATCGAGTTCCGGGCGAGTGAGGGCACCTTTCTCGGGCAGACAAGCCTGTACAACGGCACGCTCAGCCTCAAGCTCGGCAGTAGCCTGAATATGGCGCATCTGAGCCTGATGTCGGCCCGGGCTACACTGGCTGCCGAGGGGGCAGAAAACGCCTTAACGGGCCGCATGGAGATGGCTGAGGACAGTACCCTGGCTCTCACTCTCAATAGCTACAATACGAAGGCAGCTGTTCTGGTGATTGATGGACTCATGAACACCAACGGTTGCTATACACTCGATGTGGCGTTCCGCGGTAAGCCGACAGCCGGCGCAGAGTACATTTTGCTGGATCTGAAGCAATATGCCTACGCGGAGTCTGCCTGGAATGAGCAGCTGGTGCATGTGACCGGCGATGTGAGCTTTGCTGAGCTTGAGTGGAAAAATGATTATACTCGCCTGGTGTATCGGGTTCCGGTTGTTCCGGAGCCGACTACGCCCATCCTGTGCCTGATTGCTCTCGCTTCTTTCGCGGCTTACCGTCGCCATCGCAGCTACTAAATCGCCGGCCCTTCTGCAATAATTGTAGAATGAGCCCCGCTGGGAAAAAGAAAAGCGGGCATAACTTCAGCAGATACGCCCGCCGGCAGACTTTTTGTGACTGTGAATTTTGGCGAATACAAAAGTTTGTATATTTGTTTTATCATCAACTCTTTGTAACGGGTGTTACAAAGACAAGCAAGACCGGATTGTCACTTTTTTTGTCATCCGGAAGTCTCTTTCGCTTCAGCAAATCTGAAATATGCTGTTACCAACCGAGTTTTGCTCTCAATCTCGCTGCGTAATCACTGTTGGGCAAGGTCAACAAACTCAAAAAGGTATCAGCCTTGCGAATAACCAAGGTTTCATTCAAGGCTATGGGGCGTGTGGCATGCCCGTCAACAGAGTAGATAAGAGACTCACCTGCACGGCCGCGTCTCTCGCGTGGTCTCAATGTTATTTCCACATTATCGGGCAACACCACAGGGCGACTGGTCAGACTGTGCGGACAAATGGGGGTAAGGCACATTACCTCGGCAGTGGGCCACAATAACGGGCCTCCGGCAGACAGAGAATAGGCAGTAGAGCCAGTAGGAGTTGCAACCAAAACACCATCGGAATGATAACGGTTGAGTAAACAGCCATCCAGCTCCACATCAACATCAATCATACGCCCCGTCTGGTCGCGCATGAGCGATATTTCGTTGAGCACCAAGATATCTTCCTGATTTTCAGAATTAAAACTACCTTGCTGCGTGACAGACAACATAGCGCGCTTTTCTACGCCATATTCCCCTTTTGCCAGAGATTCAACCAAATGGCGCATCTCCTCTCGGCCACACGCAGTTAAAAAGCCCAAATGCCCCATGTTGATGCCACCCAACACAATTTGATGCCTTGCAGCATAGGCGGCCAAAGAAAGAATAGAGCCATCCCCACCCAGGCAAATCAGCATATCCGGCTTACCTAAAACGGGGTCATTTTGTGTATGGCGCCCGAACTCATAAGCCAAAAGCCCGGCTTGCTCGCATGCATGCAAAAAATCTTGCATCACGAGCATGCACTCCGGGGTGCGCACCGGACTCATTACACCAATGGAGGCAGGCGCTGACATATGAGGGAAAATTATCGCTGTTCGCGCACAATTTCCGTGCCAATACCCTCCGGCGTAAAGATTTCGAGCAGAAGGGTATGCGGCAAACGGCCATCAATGAAGTGCACCTTACGCACACCGGCATTAAGGGCTTCTATGGCGCTCTTCACCTTGGGAATCATACCACCGGAGATAACCCCCGTCTTCATCAGCTCATCAGCTTCTTTTCTGTTAATGCTCTTGATGATGGTGGAGGGGTCCTTGGGGTCGTACATCAACCCGGGCACATCAGAAATGTAAATCAGCTTCACGGGTTTAAGCTCGCGGGCAAGCGCAGCTGCTGCCAAATCAGCATTGACATTCAAGGCTTGGTTAGTGCCCAACTCTCTGGCCAAGGGGGAAATAATGGGGGTAATTTGCAGAGAAAGAGCCTCTTCCACACGGGATAATAGAGAGCCGATAACCTGCCCCACCATTCCGATATCAACGGGATTTCCATCTGCATCTCGTTCTGTAATCTTCTCACCAACAAAAACATTGGTGCCGGGTATACCCACGGCTTTGCCGCCGGCATCGCGCATCATTCTCACCAAACCGGGGTTAATGGTGCCGCTGAGGGTGCGCTCTACAATATCAATCGCCTCGGGGGTTGTAACTCGCAACCCATTCACAAACTTAGCCTCAAGACCGGCCTCCGACATTGCTTTGGAAATAGCCTTGCCACCGCCATGTACTACCACGGGATTAAGCCCCATGGCCTCAAGCACTACGATATCTCGCATGAGCGATTCCACCAACTTGGGGTCATCCATTGCAGAACCGCCGAACTTAATGAGCACCATTTTATCACGGTATGACTGCATGTATTGCAGAGCTTCCACGAGGATGTCGGCCTTTTGAATTTCCAGCTCGGGCTGGTCTACCTTGCGCTTGCTGATCATGGCGTCAGATATATCGTTTGAGTTTGAATATAATAAGAGGTACGGCACCTGCCAATACCATGAGAACGAGAGAGAGCCAGAAGCCCCATTCCGTCTCCAAGAACGGAATATAGCGGTAATTCATGCCGAAGATGCTGGCAATGAGGGTCGGAGGCAAGAATACCACACTCATGATGGTGAACACCTTCACTATGTCGTTCTGCTCAATGTTAATGAGCCCCAACACGGCATCAAGCATGAAATTAATCTTGTTGGAGAGGAAAGATGCGTATTCGGAAAGCGAGTTTACGTCTCGAGATACGGGGCGTAGCGGCACATACAAACTATCGTGCGTGCTCATGCAAGAATCTTCGTTGCCCGCAAAGGTGATTAAACGCAACAAGTTCACCAAAGCGTCTCGCTGGCGTGTAATAAGGTCACCCACGCGCCCCAGCTCTTCCAAGGCGTCACGCAAGTCGTCTGTATCGGGCGTTTCCTCTTTCTCTTTTCTGCGGCGTTGAGAAATGAACACTTTCTTGGAAAGCGTATCAAGCTCTGTACCGAATCGCTCCAAAACGTCTGCCTGGCGGTCTACCAAGGTCTCTAACAAACCGATAAACACCAGATCTCGGTTTGTTGTCTGGCGGCGCAACAATTGATGAGAGAAAACGCGGAATGAGTACGAATCCGTATGGCGTATGGTGATAAGCACCTTTGCTTTCAGAATGAACGTAATTTCCGCAATGATGGGTTCATCCGTCTCCACGCGAGAAAGCACCGTGGTGGTCATGAATCGACCGCCGTCTTCACAATACAGACGAGATGTAGCCTCAATTTCTCGCATCTCGTCCTTGGTGGGCATTTCAATGGCACAGAGTTTTTCCGCAAATGAAAGCTCCTCAGCATTAGGTGTGAGCAAATCAATCCAAAAAATATCACCCTTACGGTTCTCCTGCTCTTCCAGGCCAACCGTGCGCGAGATTCCCTCCTCTGACTGTGAATAGATACGAATCATCGTTCCTCCCGTGGTGCAGATGTTCTTGTTTTATACCCGCCTTGTACGGGAACAATGTAGCACAAACAGTCCACAAAAGCAAGCAGTAAAGCTCGTTGAAGTCATTTTTTCTACTTGACTCACAGAGTTGAGCTGATATATTGAACGCAGTATGAACAAACTGCTCCTCATAGCTTCCCCTTTAATCTGTGTTTGTGCAGCAGCAGAAACCGCCCCGCAACTGCATTTATTGCATTTGGATTACGAATCGCCCGGTGTTTATTCTGTTAACCACACGCTTACGTTAAAACTGGCGGCATTAACAGATAAAAAACTGCACGAAAGATGTATGCAGGATATACAAAATCCGCCGGAAACTATTGAAGAGCGGCCGGACCGCTATGAGGAAGAAAAAATATGGGCGTTAGAAGAAGGTGGCTACAACTTGGTAGGGCGCAGTTGTGTGTCAGAGGTCAAGGCTCAGCTTAAGGTCACTGATAGCAAGGGGGTAGAATTCATTCCCACAGAAACGGAAATCAAAGAAGATAACGGGGTGTTACTCATTACCCTGACGTTTGATTTATCTGAGGCTCAAACACTGCCGGATATAAGCTCTATGAGTGTTTGCGGTAGTGTGGAATACAATGCCCACTACAACTTTGAATCAGAATTGACGGAACCGGTTGCTTATACGGTGCCGTCAACCATCAACATTGATGGATTCACGCTCGACATCTCAAATGAAGAGGATTATGAGGAGGAAGAAGATGAAGAGGATGAAGTAGCTGAGGAGACTGAAGATTCTGAAGAGGAAGAAACCGCAGAGGAGGAAGAAGAATTAGAAGAAGATGAGGAAGAATTAGAGGAAGAAGATGAGGAAACGGACACACCATCCGGTTGTATCTCAATAGAGCCGATGGACGGCAATGCTGCTCGCTACAACCTCATCACAAACATCATTATCTACCAAGATTTTGATGGTGAATATGAGCAAGTGGCAACCTTCGGCAATGGCGACCTCACAGAATGTGCTCGCAGCTATATCTGCAATGCGGGAGCTCTGCCCCCTCAAGGTAAAATCAGCCTGCGTTTACGCAAGAAATCCCACCACCGCCATTATCAATTCAACCAACAATTGCGGATTCAGCAAACTAAATAATAGCCATGAAACTTTCCCTCATTACATTACTTTTTTTGGGCACATTCATTAATGCTCAAGAAAAGACATTAAATTTTACAACATCGCACATTTCCATAGTGCCACAAGCACCGGAATGGGCGCCGGCCATTCAGGATGAAGAAGAGCATGAAACATTGCCGGCTTTCAGGCTGCTACTGCAATCCTCGCCGTTAGATGCGGAGGTACTCGATACGTTTGGGTACCCGGCTACAACCGGTGCCATTTTGTGCAATATCTCATTTAAAGGCACTTTAACAGACAATAAGGGATTTACCGTTAAGGCAAATAAAACAATCAACTACAGCGACAGATTCGGCCTGGAGTTTGAATCAGCCAAGCAACCCACGTCAACAGAACTACAACTCAAGGGCACGATTACATACACAATCCGCAGCGGCAGCGGTACTGAGCTGAGCAAAGGCGTTGCCATCAAAGGCAGAGGCGAATACAAGACTGATGGGTATATCATCCATTACTTGCCGGATGCCGGCGAAGGCACCCACGAGCATTGTTTCATCATTATGCCGCCGGACCGAGACTCGGACTCTGCCACAGCTATTGCCGGTGTTATCTTCAAAGATAAAAACGGGAAGGTGTGGAGTACCGAAAACGGATTACTGAAACAAGAAGAGATAATGTATGCATCTGATGCCATTTGCTTTACAACAGAAGAAAAAGCCGCAACGGATAGAGGAACCCTCCAAATCATTTTAGCAGGCAAGGGAAAAACCTATACAACATCGGTAAATCAAAGCGTCAGCCTCGCCCCCGCTCCGCCTACGGAAGATTTGTCGACTACGGCAAAAAAAGTTCAGTTGCGACACGTTAAAACAGAGTTTCACCCCCAAGCAACAGACCCGGAGGAGGCTTGCTTTGAAATGTTATGGTGGCAATGCAAATTACCCCATCAAACGCGAGCAAAAAAAGAAAACGCCGCTTTTTGCACTGATTGCATCACTACGGATATTCAATTCGAAGGTACAGTAAAGGATGAAACGGGGTATACACTCCCCTTGCAGGCAGCATCGGTTACGTATGGAGAAAGCTCGGTTTACAGTGACGACTGGGTGGGTGACCCCTATTTTATCGTACGTCTCGTAAACCACAGAGACTTACCGAACGGGCTGAAACTTCATGTTACCGGCACTCTTACCTTCACGGTATGTGACCCGAGCAAATATGATAAGACAGAACCAATGATGGTCACGAAAAATGCCGATACGCAAGCAGCACCATTCACCATACAATTCTTAACGCGCAAAGATGAATACATCGACATCGAGGAAGAAGGCTGGGATGCTGAATACATCGAGGAAGAAAACGTCAAAGTAGAACAGCTTCTGCGCATTCAGACAGATGAAGCGCACAAAAATGAATTGAACCGAATTTGCGGTATTACCGTTACAGGCACATCAAAGCATGACTGGAGAATGGAAGAGCGCGCCCCCCACCACACTTATGTAGACTTTGTGTATGATGGAGCCCGCCAACTGCCCGAGACGCTGGAAATACAGCTGCACCGAGCAAAAGGTGGCCAGCCCTATACAAGCACGATTGACCAAGTAATTGACCTCGGCAATAACAAATAAGCACCTCCTCTACAACATGAAACTGAAATCTTTTTTCTTGGCCCCTCTGCTGCTGTTGACAACACACGCAGAAGAAACACCTCAATTCAGAGTATACTCTGCTGTATTTGTGCCACAGCCCCCCGCCGGAGAAAGACCATACCTGCGCGAGGACGAAGAAAGCGGAGAGATATCTCAACAGTTGATTATTGAAGTGTCTGCCAACTACCAAGCTAACGATACAACATCTGCGGCGGAAGAGGATAAAAAAGAGCCGGACATCTATGATATTACGTTTGACGGAGAGCTTATCGGGCCGGATAAAAAGCCTTTGCCTGCAGATGTAGACGCCTATTCTTACGATGAGGAAACTATTTTTATCAAGTTCGAGTGCATGACGGTAAGCAAAGTTCACCCCACCTACACGCTGAAAGGAACGCTGGAGTTCAATACGGCAGATGATGAGGAAACCAAGGCCAACGAGAAACACCACAAATACACCATTAATCAAAAAATTCGGCTCAACGGAAAATAATTGTCTTTTTTTGAAAGATTGTTGAAAAAAGTGGCGTACATATTATTGAAACGCCATGAATACACACCGCCTTCTCAGCCTCGCCCTGTGGGTTACAGCCCCCCTGCATACAACCGCATCGGTACCGTCTGCCCCCACCCGAATCGAACAACCTAGCAAAAAGAATTTCTCGTGGAATACGTTCTACGCACTTCAAGAAGCTTGTAATAAGGGAGATATAGAACAAGCTCGCAAGCTTGTAGCAGAAGGTGCAGATATTAATGTAGCCCTGCACTGCGCCTGCGCCTCTCAGGGTCGATGCATTGAACTTATCAAAGAATTGCTGGCAGCAGGGGCAGATGTCAACGCTGCAGCAGTGGTGCATTGCACCCCGCTCTATGCCGCCATAGGCAAAAAGAAATACGGAGAATGCGGTGGCGAGGGCCTTGGGTCGCGAGCCTCTTGGGTTGAGGCGTACGCCGGCCAAGCTGAGGTGGTGAGATTTCTTTTAGCGGCAGGGGCAGACCCTAATGCTTGCTCCGGCTACGACAGGATTCCACCCATTGTTGAGGCGGCCAGAAGCGGAGACCCGGCCACGGTTGAACTTCTGCTTAACAGCGGCGCAGATGTCAACGGACGCGAGAAAACCGGTAATTGTGCACTGCATTGGGCTGTATCTGGCCATCACAATCACATTGTAGCCCTATTGCTGCAACATGGTGCAGAAGCCGATATTCCGTCCGTTGAGCGAGATTCCGTTGACCGCGCAGGTGCTACCGACAATATGATAGGAACAACCCCAATGCATTGTGCTGCAAAATTCGACAATCCCGAAGCCGCAGCTCTTCTGATTCAGCATGGGGCTGATATTCATGCACAAGACGAAGCAAAAGCAACACCTTTTATATACTCCGCAGAAAGTGCCTCTGTTGGTGTGCTGAAACTCCTGCACAAACACGGGGCAAACATTAAAGACCCGCAAGCACTTGACAGGCTTACATTAAACGATGCTTCTGCCTTAGAATACTTGCGGTATCTGGCTGAGACGGGGTATCCGTTTGAGCAAACAAACATTTTCACCACAGCCTGCGCTTGCCAAAAGACAGAAGTCTTGCAATTGTTAAAAGAAATCGGGCAAAAAGTACCGGCTGCCAACAGCAATGGAGAATCTGCGCTTAGCGCACTATTATTATACGCAAGGAAAACCACAACGCAAGAAGTAATCCTCAATCAGATTTCATTACTGGTAGACTGCGGGGCAGACATTTCAAATATGGGATACTTACCCTTAAGTTATTGCGTAGATTATGGCTACGATCTCGTATTTTTCCGCTTAATCGAGCTTGGGGCTCCGCTGACAAGTCCGCAACCGGCTCAAAAACGATTATTGACGGCACGTGCTACCTATCCTCGCTCTGTTGAGGGGCGCCAACACATTATGGCGTGGTTGAAAGAAAACCACCCAAACATTATTGCAGCCGAAAAAGCAGAGTTTGAGCGCCGCGAAGCAGCAGAAGCCAAGCGAAAAATCAACAAGCAACTGATACGAGAAGCACAACGGGGTAATCTCGATGGTGTAAAAGAGGCTTTAGCGCAAGGGGCAGACATCAACTATGCGAATGAGTTCAACACCACGGCCCTCGACTCAACATACGGCATGCATGTTAACCTTGCCGTTACCGAATATCTGCTGCAGAATGGAGCAGACCCCAATTTCTGCCCCTCGGTTAATGGCATAAGCACTCCGCATCCGCTGTCTCGTTGCAAAAATATCGAGTTAATGCGCTTGCTGTCCAAACATGGAGCAGATTTTAACAAACCCGGCAATAGCGGTGATTTGTTCCTGAATACGATAGCCGGGGTCAATTCATCACTCGTCTCCTGCGCGCTGGAGCTGGGTGCAAATCCAAAGCTTACGGATGCCGAGGGGCGTTCAGCCCTTATGATGGCACGCACCATAGATGTTGCCTTGCTACTGCTACAAGCTGCGCCTGAAATGCTGTTACACACCGACAATGCCGGCAACACGGCACTGCACCATATAGCAAGTGCCGCTCACTGCGATTTCGCCACAGGCCCTTCAGATTTAAGTACCTTGCCTACCTATAACACGCAAGCGAAAATTAACACAAACATCACCGGGGCCATAGATGCCACAGATATTATTCACCTCTTCATCTCTGCCGGTCTTTCTCCGAACAGCCAAAATAAATCGGGGCAAACGCCCCTGATGCTGGCTGCAGCCAACGGAAGCTTGAGCACGGTAACACTCTTGCTCAGTATGGGTGCAGATGCCACCCTCTGCGACCACAACGGAAAATCAGCCCTCAGCTACGCACTGATTGCGGGGCATCCGGACATCATCATTCTTCTCAAGCAACATCATGCACCGGGGGGCAAAGAGGAACGCATATTGCAAGCTATTGTGGCCGGCAACACTGCCGAGGTAGAACAATACATACAAGACGGCGTATCGGTGGCGGGAACTGACAGCATTGGGCTCACTGCGGCATTGGTTGCAGCACTCAACGGGCAAGAGAAAATTTTACAACTTTTGCTTGCTCACGGCGTTATAATAGACCAATGTAACAAATGCAACCGCCGTATGCTGAATATAGCCGTAGCGCACAATAATACCGAAGCGGTCAGGCTTTTAATCAAGCATGGTGCTAATATTCACATGCAAGGGCACCTGCACCAACGCCTCCATAAAAACTGCCGATACGGAACAGCGCTCCATGAAGCGGCAGCACACGGGCATGCAGAAATGGTAAAGTTATTGCACAATTTCGGCTGCTCTTTGAACACCTATCGGTCTCCCCTCGTATATGCCATTTGCAGCCATAATCCTCAAACTGTCAGAGTTCTGATAGAATTGGGCGCGGATATCAATGGACGAGCTGAAGATTCTCACGCCCTGTGTCCGCTGTGCGTAGCCGCAGATGAACAATATGTTGGCATGGTGCGCTTATTGTTGGAGCTTGGGGCAAATCCTGATGGGCGCTCAAAACACCCAAGCAGCACACCGCTCTTTTATGCCATGCACCGCCGCAACGCTGAGATAGTGCGCATATTGTTAGAAGCCGGGGCAAATGCAGATGCCACCGACTCCTACAACCAAAACCACTTGCAGTCTGCTGTTTGCGCGCAAACGCCGGAGGTGGTAGAGTTGTTCATCAAACACGGGGCAGATGTTAACAAACAAAGCAAAGTGAGTGGCAGATTCTCTACCCCGCTTATCAATGCCGTGCGGTATCGCAATGAAGAAAGCCCGGAGATTATTCAAATACTTCTTCAAGCAGGAGCCAACCCAAAGGTTCGCGATGCCGCAGGCAAAACAGCCTTAGATTACGCCAAGGAAAAAGCCTACACCACAATCATTCAACTTTTAGAAGAAGCTCAATAATGAAAGCCTTGCCCCTTTTATTGAACTACGCACTTGTTGCCTCCTGTATTATGGAGGCATCAAGCGATATTAACATCTACTGCTCACTCTCAGCAACAGAAGAAGAGCAGCTTATTCAGGCAGTTATTGACGGCAACTCTCAACAGGTTAAAGAATTATTGGCTTCCGGAGTTAACCCCAATGTCGCCATATCTGACGAGCAAGAATCACCACTCTACCTTGCCATTGGTGATAAAAGCTATGCAGAGTGCGATGGCACTCACTTGGAAACAAGATTCCGCGCCGGTCAAACAGATTTAGCAAAAGTTCTGCTGCAAGCCGGGGCGGATCCCAATTTACCATCGACAATCCAGCTGCACACACCACTGATGGAAGCGGCAAGAACAGGAGATATCGCCTTGGCTGAGATTCTGTTAGAAAAAGGTGCAGACCTGCATGCTGTTTCATCTACCGGCATGACGGCCCTCCACTTTGCCGCAGCAGAAGGCTCTGCTGAGATGGTGCAATTTCTTTTGAGCAAAGGTGCACACCCTAATATTGCTACAACGGATGCCCCCTTCTTAAATATAGAATGCTCAAAAGGGGTAACGCCGCTGCATCTTGCCGCAAGCGCCGGCAATGCAAAAGCCATTACGTATCTGCTTCAAGCAGGTGCATACATCAACACCCCGGATGCTGAAGGTGACACTCCCTATTTTTATGCATGCGCTGAATTTGACGGTGCTTGCGTACAGATACTTCAAGCAGCGGGCGCCGATAAAAAGCACCGTAATAAATGTGGCAACACAGCAGAGTTGGAAGCATATTACAAGTGGAAATATAGCCTTCCGCACTTTGTCATATCTTGGCTACGCTGACGCACACAGCTGCTGTTTGCCTTGACTAAATTTCAGGGCTTATGTTAGAATAATTCTTTCAAATGACAGCAGATACAAAAAAGACAATAGCAGCAGTATCATCCGTATTATGGAGCGCACTGCTCACGGTAATGAAATTTATCGTGGGCATTATAACCGGCTCGCTCGGTATTTTATCAGAGGCCTTGCACAGTGCACTTGATTTGCTGGCTGCGCTGGGGTCATTATTTGCAGTCAAAATAGCGGCATTACCCGCTGATAAAGAACACCCATACGGCCATGGCAAGGTAGAGAACCTGATGGCGCTGGTAGAAACTCTGTTACTATTGGTGACGGCGGGATGGGTTGTAAAAGAAGCCGTAGAGCGACTGATGAGTAATAACCCCGATGCCCTGCATGTGGAAACAAGCATCTGGGCGTTTGTGGTCGTCATTGTTTCATTGGTGGTAGACATCAACCGCTCTGCCATGCTGAAACGCGTGGCAAAGGAAACAAAAAGCGCTGCGCTTGAGGCAGATGCCGCACACTTTGCGTCCGACATTTGGAGCAGTGCCGCTGTACTGCTGGGTATCACCGGTGCAGCATGCGTGGGGTTCACAGAAGAAGGCAGCACCCTGCACTGGGTTCTGCTGCGAGCTGACGTTCTTGCCTCTATGGGCGTGGTAATGTTGATACTGCACATCTGCTGGGAGCTGGGCAGAAAATCCATTAACAACCTGATGGACACGTGCGATGGCGAAGCCGCTGAAAAGATTCGAGACCTGATGAAAACCCGCATGCCGGCTTACCCCATCACACGCATGCGCGTGCGTGAAGTGGGCATGAAAGTTTACACCGAAATTGAAGTAGCTGTGCCCCGTGAGCTACATGTTGACACTGCACACGAAATAGCCGATGCTATTGAAGACCTTATTGCAGAGGCTTACCCGGATGCCGAAACCATTGTACACATGCAACCCGGAAACATGCCGGATGATACCCCCGAGCTGCTGATTCGGCGTATCGCCCTCACGCACCGTTTCGGTGTACACGGGCTTGTGCTTATGCGCGCCGAACAAGGGCTGATTATTTTTACTGATTTGGAATTACCGCCCAACGCTACGCTGGAGGGCTGGCACGTTGCCATACAAGCATTCAGAAGCGAAGTGCAACGCAAGCTTCATGCAACAGATGTTATCGTGCACGTAGAGCCGGATATACGAGAACTGCCCACATATCGCTCCCCCGTGCCGGCAAACTGGGAAAGTAAAGTGCGCCATGCCATGATTTCATTGGGCGCCCCCCTGCCCACCGCCATCAAGCTCTACACCGATGGTGAACACCGTCTCTGCATTGTATCTATCCCCACAGAGTTCTCGCTCAATGTGCATGAAAGCCACGAGCGCATTTCATCCATCAACAAACGTTTGCGGGCTCAGCTCCCCGAATTGGCGAAAATTATCGTCACTTATGAATGAATAGCCGGTTGCCTATTGGGCAAAGAAATGCTATACTGACCGGGCATGAGCACAACCGGCATGATACAGGGCATGAAGCAAGGCATGGTGGCCACACCCACCATGCAATTGGCCATGCGCGCCCTGCAAGCCAACCAAACAGAGTTGCAAGAACTCATTGCCGAAGCTCTCGCCGCCAATCCCGCGCTGGAGGAGGTAAGAGAAGATGCCCCCTCATTTGATTCTGCAGGCGAAAAACTCCGTGATTATGCTATGGAGCAAATCTCCACCACGCAAACGCTTGCAGAGCATATTGAGGAGCAAATCCGCAAGAGTGGCCTGCCGGCGAGCGTGTCAGAGGCGGCGCTATCGCTCATTCCCTGGCTGAACCACCACGGCATGTTTGCAGAGCCCTTAGACACTATCAAAAAAGAATGTGGGCTCAATGACAAACTCTTTCGCCGAGCGCGGCAGGCTATATGTGATTGCGACCCCGCCGGGGTAGGCGCCTGCGACCTGCAAGAAAGCCTCATGCTTCAGCTGGGCAGACTGGGTGAAAAGCATGGCCTGCCCATGAAACTGGTGCAGAGTTTTTGGGATGAAACCATCCGCCACCGTTACGATTTGATTGCAAAAGCGCTAGATGTTGACATAAAAACGGTTGAGCTGGCCGCACACAGATTATCACGCCTTAACCCGGACCCCGGCAGCGGGTTCTCACATGCAGAACTTAATGTTGTTACGCCGGATGTCGAGGTGGAAGAATCAGAGGGAGAACTCATTGTCACACTTACCAAAAACACGACGCCACGTTTAACCCTTTCTGCCGAATACCGCGAGATGATGGCAGAACATGCTGACAAAGCAGAGGTGAGGAGCTTTCTCTCTCGCTGCTTTCGGGAGGGCCGTGAGCTAATCAAAATTCTGCAAGACAGACACACCACATTATTAACTGTAGCACAAGCCATCGCGCAAGCTCAACGCAATTTTTTCCTGCTTTCTCAAGCGCCTCTGGCTCCGTTAAAGATGGAGGATATTGCCCAAAAGACGGGTTTGCACATATCTACCGTTTCACGCGCGGTGCGGGGCAAATATCTTAAATGTAAGAGGGGCGTGTTTGAGTTGCGTGCTTTTTTCGCCACAGCTGTATCTGACGATGACTTATCGGCAGACGAAATAAAACAGAAAATTCAGCAACTGATTGCAGAAGAAGACCCGGCACACCCGCTGTCGGATGCGAAAATAGAATCTCTGTTGCAAGAACACAACATCACACTTGCCCGCCGCACCATTGCAAAATATAGAGAGCAACTCAAAATATTGCCTGCATCTATGCGCAAGAAGCGTTGATTTTGCTCGACAAATAAGCACCCAAAGAGTATAATACACGCGTATGAATCCTCCCGCCATTGCCATTGACGGCCCCGCAGCCTCCGGAAAATCAACCGTTGCCAAACTGATAGCTAAAGAGTTAGGTTTTACGTTTATTAACACCGGTGCCATGTATCGTGCCGTAACTTGGTATGTTTTACAACAAGGTATTAACCCGGCTGATACCGAGGCAGTAAAAGCAATTTTGTCCAACATCCCGCTCTCTTTCGGTAAAGACGGCTCTGTTTCTACGGTTATGTGCGAGGGACGCGTTTTGGGAGAAGAGCTTACCCTCCAATCCACAAACGACAACGTTTCCACCATTGCCGCCATCCCCGAAGTACGCGCATTGCTCGTTGAAAAGCAGCGCGAATACAATACAGCAGAACCGGTTGTGATGGAAGGGCGAGACATCGGCACCGTTGTTTTCCCGAACACTCCCTACAAATATTTCGTAACCGCTTCGGAAGAAGTACGTGCAGCCAGACGCGCAGCCCAGGGCCTTACAGACTCCATTGCTGAGCGCGACCGCAAAGATTCAGCCCGCGCATGCGCACCCCTCACCAAAGCGGATGATGCTCAACTTGTTGATACATCAGACATGAGCATTGAGCAAGTGGTAGCTACCATTGCTGCCGACATTCGTAACCGTATGGCTTAATTCAATTTTATCTCTCCTATACGCTATGGCTACATTATCCATGAATCCGGTTTATTTTCTGGGGTACACCCTTTTCAAAGGGATGGGCAAAACGCTCTTCCATCTCAAGTTGATCAATCGGGAAAAACTTATTGACAATGGCACCAGTTGCATCTATGTATGTAACCACCAAAGCTTTTTGGATCCGCCTCTCTTATCCACCATTTTTGAGAATCCGGTTCACTTCTTGGCCCGCAAGACATTGTTTGACCACTGGTTTATGAAGTGGGCTCTTCCGCTTTGCAATGCTCTGCCCATTGACCAGAAACGCCCGGACCCCGGCAGCATTCTCAAGGTGTTGCGCCACGTTCGCGCCGGTGGCAGCATTGTAATCTTCCCTGAGGGCGCACGTTGCCCCGATGGCGAGATTCATGACGCCATGCCCGGCATAGGCCTGATTCTGAGCAAGTTGGCAGGGGTGCCCGTACAACCGCTTCGCATTGAGGGTGCTTACGAGGCATTGCCGATTCACAGCAGCCGCCTGCGTTGTCATCCTATCTCTATTTCTGTGGGCGACCCCATTGAGTTCACCCCCGAAGAACTGCATCCGCGAGGTCGAGAGGGGCATCTTAAACTCGGTAAAAAGATAATGGATGCCATACGAGCCCTGCCCACGCATCCCTAAGCTTGCCGCATGCTGCTTACCCTGAGACTACGAAACTTTCGTTGTTACACCACCCTCAATTGGGATATTCCCACTGAGGGTGCCTTGCTTTATGGCAGCAATGCTCAGGGAAAAACAAGTCTGCTAGAGGCCATCTGTTTTGGGCTTTCTCTGCACACTCCCCGCACGGGTAGAATGGATCGCTTGGCCAAGCTCGGTACAAACGAGTTCGGCATTTCCCTTGATACAGATGAGGGCACACGCCGACTGCACTGGCTGAACAAAAAGCTTAACATGCATGTGAACGGTGCAAGTAAAAAGGATTACACGGATTACTTGGCAGATGCGCGCCCCGTTGTATGGTTGGGCAATAGCGACATGACCCTTGTTACCGGGGCCGCAGAAGACCGACGACATTATCTTGATTTTCTCGGCTCGCAATGGCACCCGGCATATCGCCCGGCATTGTTGGGGTATCGGAAAGCGCTCAAATCTCGAAATCTATTGCTGCGGAATCCACGCCACTCGGAGGCAACTCTGCGCAGTTACGCTACAATACTTGCTCGAAACGGGAAAATACTTTGCGAGCTGCGTACAAGGCTATTAGAATTACTGCGCCCCCATATATGCAGGCTTCATTCTGACATCTCGGGGGGGCAAGAAGAAATCGCCATTACCTACCGTCCCTCTACAACTATTGATTTGGAAGAAGCATTCCTGCAATCGGAGCTAGCGGATATAAAAGCCGGCTTTACGACAGTAGGCCCACATAGGGATGACTTTGAGCTCTGCATCAGCGGTCGCTCTGCCGCAGAGTTTGCATCCGAAGGCCAGCAACGCACCCTTGCCACAGCCCTAGTGCTGGCGCAGTCAGGCTTGTTACAGGTACAAACAGGCCACGCCCCTACTCTACTGATTGACGACATCTTCGGTGAGCTCGACCCCACTCGCCGCAGAGCTTTACTTGCGCAGCTGCCCACAGATTCGCAAGTATTCATTACCACCACCCACACCGATTGGTTGCAAGACACCCCGCCACCATTACCGCTGTTGCACATTAGCAACTCAACAATCTCTCCGGCAAATTAGTTATCAATCATACACAAAACAAAAGAAAAAGGCCCACTACCGAGAATCGGTAAACGGGCCATTTTGTAAAAGAAGCGGCAAACAAATTAATCGCCGGTCTTAAGCACATTGATGAACGCCTCTTGAGGAATATTCACGCGGCCGATAGACTTCATGCGCTTTTTACCTTCTTTCTGCTTCTCGAGGAGCTTGCGTTTACGGGTAACGTCGCCACCGTAACACTTGGCTGTCACGTTCTTGCGCATGGCAGAAATACTCTCACGAGCAATAATCTTGCCACCGATGCAAGCCTGAATAGCCACGGTGAAAAGCTGTCTTGGTATCACATCCTTGAGTTTGAGCGCAATCTCACGCCCCTGAGACTCAGCTCGCTCACGATGAACAATCATAGAGAATGCGTCCACCGGCTCACCGGCAATCATCATGTCCATCTTCACGAGCTTGGCAGCCTGGTAGCCATCATACTCGTAGTCCATGGAGCCATAGCCACGGGTCGTAGACTTGAGTTTATCATTGAAATCAACCAAGATTTCAGCCATGGGGATGCGGCAGGTGAGCATCACGCGGGTGTCATCAATCGTCTCTGTATGAATCACCTCACCTCGTTTCTCCATGACAATGCGCATAATGTCGCCGATATAGTCGGCGGGTATCATGACGAAAACTTTTACAATAGGCTCGCGTATCTCCTGAATCTCCTGCGGGTCGGGCAAAATACTGGGGTTATCCACCAGCATTTCGGTACCATCCGTCTTAGTTACCTCGTAAATAACGGAAGGATAGGTGGAGATAACGTCCATGTTGAACTCACGGCGCAAGCGCTCCTGAATAATCTCCATGTGCAGCAAGCCAAGGAAACCGCAGCGGAAACCGAACCCCAGGGCAACGGAGCTCTCGCCCATGTAGGTAAAGGCGGCATCATTAATCTGCAACTTAGCCATGGCTGCCTTAAGCGCCTCGTAATCAGAAGAATCTACAGGGTAAATACCGGAGAACACCATCGGGCGAATCTCTTTGAAACCGGGCAAGGGCTCTGCACAGGGATTTTGAAGATTGGTGTAGGTATCACCAATCTTAACATCGGCGGCGGACTTCATGTTGGCGATAATGTAGCCCACGTCGCCGGTCTCCAACTGATCGGTAGCCTGCATTTTAGGGGTAAAGATACCTACCTCTTTCACTTCATAGGTTTCTTCTGTGGCAAAGAGTTTCACCTTCATGCCACGAGAAACGGTGCCACTGACAAGGCGCACATAGGAAACCACGCCGCGGTAGGCATCGTAAACAGAGTCGAACACCAGCGCGCGCAAGCAATCATCCTCCGCAGGTTTGGGGGCCGGCACGCGCTGAACGATTGCCTCAAGCACATCTTCAATGCCGATACCGGCCTTGGCAGAGCAAAGGATGGCTTCCTCGTGCGGTATGCACACCACATCTTCCAACTGTTTGTACACCTTGGGAAGATTGGCACTGGGAAGGTCAATTTTGTTAACAACGGGGATAATCTCCAGCTGCAGGTCGAGCGCCAAGTGCATGTTGGCAAGGGTCTGGGCTTCTACGCCTTGGGCTGCATCAACAATCAGCACGGCACCATCGCAAGCTGCGAGTGAGCGAGACACCTCGTAAGAAAAGTCTACGTGGCCGGGTGTATCCAACAAGTTAAGGTCGTATGTGTTACCATCTTTAGCTTTATAGCTCATGGTAACAGGGTGAGATTTGATGGTAATCCCCTTCTCTCTCTCCAAGTCCATGGCATCAAGCAACTGGTCCTGTTTATCACGCTCGCCAATTGTGTTGGTAAACTCAAGCAAGCGGTCAGACAAGGTTGTCTTACCGTGGTCAATGTGTGCAATAATGGAAAAATTTCGTTTGAAGCGGATATCCGTAGCCATGCGCGCGAAAATATACGCGCATTCACTTCATTTGTCAAGCCAAAAGAATCCCTAAAGCGGCTCGAGTTCCATTTAATACCGGAATGAGCAAAAGATAGCACCGCGTATACCGGGGTCTACACCTACTGTTTTAAGAACATTCAAGCCGAGAGCTTCTGATACATACTTCAATTTTGTGTGCACCGCCTCATCTGATTTTATGTGAGCAAATTCATCCACATAAATAGTTGCAGCCCAGGGGCGACCATAGGGGTTTTCTGCTGCCCAAAGGAGCATTTCTCTTGCCGTGGAAAACCGGTAACCCTCATGTATAGGGTGAAATAATGAATCAGTTATCGCTCGAGGAAAATTAGAACTATCCCATTGATGATTAACGGAAATCCTTGCATCTGAGAGTCCGAAATAGGCGTGATAGATTCGCCCTTCTACATCAGGCTTCGGGTCATCATACGTAGGGTCAATGTGAGTCCATTGCCCTTGAAGTTTAACCAAGTTCCAAATATGCTCTACACCATCTGCCTTACCGATAACAAATCGATTTTCAATACCTGCCATACTGAGTAGCAAACCATAGGTATGCGCGTAGCCATCGCACACGGCTATGCCCTCCAACAACAGCCTGGAGGTAGCATCGTCTTGTGCCGTTATCCCTAAACGAGATTCATAACGCGTATTAAGCACGATATAATCATGCAAGGCTTTTGCTATGGCATAGTCTGTATAATTGTACCGAGAAATCTCTGCTACAATTCTTTGTGCCCTTTTCAGCGCGGCATGCATTTTGGGGCTGAGTGCAGAAGCATATGCAGGATTCCTGTGTGCCCGCAACATCAAAACACAGTCCGAATACGTTGGCGTAAACACGACACGGTTTCCCACACATTCAAGTTGCATTGCTATAGCAAGACCGGTATCCAACATATCCTGAGTCAGAATATTCATCTCCGTCACCGGTGTGCCATATTTTAATTTAATGGAAAAACAGGGTGCTACAGCATCAAGTTGAGTTCGGCAATATTTAACAGCCTCAGCGCGGCTGTATACCGGAGCAGCTCCGGGCGTTTCGGAATTCGGTCTATCTGCTACTGCATATACCTTAGGTGAGAGCGAGGCTGACTGCATCGGGTACGATACAAGGCAACTCACTTCTGTTACCGCTAAAATCGCAAAAGCGAGACTCGACACATAAGCCTTCTTCATGCCAATGATTATACACCTGAAAAGTACGGATGTAAAGCAAAAACAAAACCCCTGACCCACGCATGTGAATCAGAGGCTTTTGGCAACGCTTCGGCCGCGACTCGAACGCGGGACCCCAAGCTTAGAAGGCTCGTGCTCTATCCAGCTGAGCTACCGAAGCAATGCAGCACAGAGATATTATCAAAAAACATCAGTCACCGCAAGCTTTATTTCACAAAAAATCGCTTTACGAGCGGTTCCTGCACAGAAAATAGGACCTCACGGTCTGCCGGTTCATAATCAAGATAACCGTGCAAATGGGTTAAGCCGTGTACCATATAGCGGAAAAGCTCTTCTTGCGGGTCTATACCGTTTTCTTGAGCATAGCGTGCAGCGGTATCACAGCTCACCAATATTTCACCATACGGGAATGTGATGGCATCCGTCTCGCTGGGGTCATCCAAAAATTCAGCGTGTACGCGAGCTATGGTTTCATCATCAACCACAGCTATTTCTACCACCGGCAGCTCAGAGAGTACGTGGTCCGGCCCGGGCGGGCATGACAACAAGACAGGCAACAAGTCATTAAGCGCAGCGCCGAACCGCTCGAGCAATGATTCGCTGACCCACTCTCTTTCCGTATTAAGATACAACTCAATCTGCGGATTCATCATTCAGTTGTTGTTCTCTGAGTTGTTGTTTACGTAACTTGGCCGCAGCGCGAGCTGCACGAAAAAAACTTTGAAATTGCTCTAAGCAAACATCTTGCAGCACCCCGCCCTCAACAGCACATTTGTGATTTAACGGCGGGTTAGAGTCAAGCAAATGAATCCACCCACCACATGCCCCACCCTTGGGATCTCGTATCCCGAACACCACACGATCAGGCCGACAATGCACCATGGCGCCTGCACACATTGGGCATGGCTCTTTAGTAACATATACAGTACAACCCTCAAGTCGCCAATCACCGACAGCTGCTTGAGCGGCAGTCAATGCCAGCATTTCAGCGTGTGCCGTAGCATCCTTGAGGGTTTCTACCTGGTTCCATCCACGGCCTATAATGCGCCCATCTTTTACGATAACGCAACCGCAGGGAACTTCGCCGACCGCGCGGGCCTTTTCAGCCTCGCGCATGGCCAGCATCATGTATTGTTCATCCTCTGTCACGAGGGGAACGGGATAAATTAACGAATGGTGACACGCTCATCGGTGTCGAGAATCTGCTGCAATTCTGCCCAGCCGGCTTCGGTCTGGTTCTGGAACATGTGCAGGTATACGGAAACAGCACCGGCAGGATACTTATCAAACAGCTCATTTACAGCCTCGGTGAGTTTTTCGGCATCAAGTGTCTCGGGCAATACATCTACCACACCATGACCATTGTGAGCAATGCCCAACTTCTCAATGAAAGTTACCAACATGCCCTCATGCTTACGGATAAGCCATACCTGCAACAAGTGGTCAGCGATTGTCTCTGCGGGCTTCCAGGCAAGAGTCTTCTTAATCCATGCAAACTGCTCCTCAAGGGGTTTCTGCTGCAAGAACTGCGGACGCAATTTCTTGAGGGCGCCAAGCTCACGCAAAGCAGCGCGATACACGCCACGCTCTTGGTCGCGCATCCATGCAAGGAAATTGTTGACGGTCTCGTCATCCGACTTCTGGAAAATGGTATAAGACTTCATATTACTGAAAATTATGTGCAGCGCACTTTATCATACTTCAACCCGTTTGTCGAGTACAAGATGAGACATTATACCAAAAAAGAGAGACAAAAACGTATAGGGAAACAAAATTATCCGTTTTTTTCATGCTTTATAGGGGTATTTTAAGCATATTTACGGAATTTCAGAGCAAAAGAAAAGCGGCTTACAATTTCTTGCAAACCGCTTATTTTTAGGCTACTACAGACGGGACTCGAACCCGTACAGTTTATACAACCGGGAGATTTTAAGTCTCCTGCGTCTACCATTCCGCCACTGTAGCACGGTGGGCAGTAGTAACTGCGCAGGGAGATTCAAGCACAAGTGAAAACAAAAAGCAAGCACAAATTGTGCAAGTTTGACATTATGTCGAAATTAATCAATGGCAGACTCATCAGCATAAACCCAGGTTATATTTTTGGGGATATCAGGGTGCAAGGCACGAGCAACGGGGCAAGAACGCACGGCAGCCTCCATGAAAGAACGTACGCGAGGGGTGGGATTCATCGGCACAGAAACGAGCAATTCAAACGAAGAAATACCTTGGCTATCTTCAAGACAACGGGCGCGAATGCTGATTCCAGTCGTGTCAAAGCCCTTCTGCGTTCCGGTATATGCCAACATGCTCAACATGCATGAAGCCAAAGCCGAAGCCAATAGAGCAGCCGGTGTGGGGTACTCCCCCCGCCCGCCTATACGAGCAGGAACATCCGTTGCAATAAATGAGCTTGGCACACCATTGAAAGAACTATGGCAACGCATCTGGCCGGTCAACATCGATATTGAGGTAAATTGAGAATAATCCATGCCACACACATACCATAACGGCGCAAAAAATAAAATCTAACTCACTAACTATTAGTTTTCATAATTATTAGTAAACAGAATCCCCCGGAGCATGTCTCAAGTATCAGTATGATATTACGAGCACTCAAGTATTACTTCACACACAGAAAACAAGTTTGCCACCCTGCACCGGATACCACACCAACCGCAGTCATCGATTGGGAGAAGTATGTAGGCCGCTGGTATGAATGGGGGCGTTACGAAACGCCGTTTGAATACGAGATGGACAACGTCTACGCTGAATACGAAATAATGCCGAACGGTAAAATTAAAATCACCAATTACGGAACAGATGCAAAGGGGACACCCCACAAAGCAGAAGCAGTGGCATCAATACGCAATGCCGGCTGCTTAGACGTCAGTTTTATACCTCTGTTGAGGTTTATGTCTACCCCCTACCACGTGCTGTATGTAGATAAAGATTACAGACATGCCTTGGTATCTAACCAAAGCGGGACTTGCCTATGGATACTGGGTAGAGACCCGCATGCCATTGAGGCAAAATACGAGAGCATGTGCAATCTTGCAGAGGAGAAAGGATTTGATACCGATTTTTTACGTATTACCACGCATAATCAGTGCTCCGAATAAAGCATAATGCGGTCGAGGTATTCTTTTTCAAACAATTCTATGCACGCATCCGATGCTCTGCAAGGGTAACTCATTAAAAACAAGTGCAGTTTCGAACCGCCGCGCTGATAAGGCAGTTGATAATGCACATGAGGCAAGAGAACATAACCGGCAGATTCGTAAAAGAGTAATCTTTGTGCACCGGCGGCATCCACCGGAGGTTCTATTTCAAGAATGATGGGCTTTGTATACTGTTTTACTATATTCAAAGCGGCGGTTCCAAGCCCGCGGCCTCGCTCAGATTCTACAATAGCTAGGTGCTCTACAAATACGCAATCTGATAACAACCAATAAAACATGATACCCACAAAACGATTGCACCGGTATAAAGCCAAACACACAAAATCAGATTCATGCTGCATTGCCAAATCATGGTCTGCAAGAGAGCGTCTTTCATCAAACGGAAAAGCCTGCTCATACAGTCGCCATGCATCAGCAAATTCGGGTGAAGCGATATCCTGTAAGCGTACTTGTTGCAGCATAAAGCAACCTTAACATGAGCTATTAAATATGTCAACTTCACTTTTTTTATTGGACGCATCAACAAAAACGATGTAGAATATGAGCCATGAGCATTAAGTGGAAAGTCAAAAAATTGAAAGAATGCGAGTCAACCTTTACAGAGGCTCGCAATCTACCGCCGTGGTCTATTGTAAGCAGTGTTCGCCAGAATAAAGGCCGTGGGCGCTTCAACCGCACATGGTTCGGCGATGAAGGAGGCTTATGGGCCAATTTCAATTTACCCACAGAGGGGAACACAACTCGCCCGTGGGGGTTAATGCCTTTGGTAGCAGGTGTTGCACTGATTGATACCCTTGCAGCTTATCATATTAAGGGGTTGCGTTTGCGTTGGCCCAACGATTTGCTGGTAAACCGCAACAAACTTGCAGGAATTCTGGTTGAACGCCCTTCTTCAAAAATGGTATCAGTTGGCATTGGCGTTAATATACACAACAACTTAGTCAAACTGCAAGGGATGACAACGGATGTGCCGGTCAGACTGGTTGACCTCATACCGGGCGCATGCCCTAGCGTGGATGAACTCAGAGACCATTTGGCTGACGAACTGGCAAAGGTTTTCAATGATTTCATTGAAAACGGAACCGAACCCATTCTTACCAGGTTAGAGCAAGCATGGGGCCCCAGCCTGCCGGTTGTAGCTATTACTGATACAGAACGCATTTGCGGCTTCTTTATGGGGATTGAGGCAGATGGCTCGCCTATTCTTAAAAAGGCAGACGGCACGACTATTGTTGTACCGGCTATCAGCATCAACCGCATGAAAGAACTCATTTGATTTTTGCTCACGCTTTTTTTACGTCAGCATGGCAACTGCGCCATGCTGGCTTTTTGTTTTCTCATTATCAGAAATTCGAAAAACAAATTGCATTTGAAGGTTGACTTTTATACAAAAATAGGTATATTATGAGTCTGAGGGTAAGAAAAACAGCCCCGTTTTATAAAGTGGACGACGATATCATTTGCACGGAAAAGATTATAGCAGATCGCAAGACTTTCTTCATTGACCTTAAAAGCAATGCGAGAGGGAGAGTTGTACGCATCACGGAAAAGGTAAGCTCCAACAGAGACCGCATCATGGTGCCGGCAGAAATACTGGATGACTTCATTGCGGCGCTGGAGGATATCCGGAAGGCCAATCAAGAACATTGATTGTGCCTTAATGGCAGCAAAAAACTCTCCGATACCCCGTATAACTGTCACAGTTTATGCTGGACAAAATGTCGATGATAAGGTTAAATAGGGGTGAGGCGGTGTAACCTACACTTACTCGGTTAGTCAACTAGCTTATTTACAAAGTCATGAGGAGAATTAAAGTACTGAAATTGGGTTGGGAGTTCCCGCCACTTATCAATGGTGGGCTCGGTGTCGCATGCATGGGCATCTCAAAGGCATTGTCTAAAAAGGTAGATCTTTCAGTCATTGTTCCCAAGGCAAAACCCGGTCAGAAATATGATGGATTTGAACTGACAGGCATCAACAACCTTCAGTATTCTGAAATGGAAACCCACAGCGAGGGGTATACCTACGAAAGTTTCACAGTGGTGGGCAAAGCCCCCGTAAATCTGGATCCTTACGCCTGCGAAGAAGGCACCCCCGGCAATATCACCTTTACCAAAGAGGGCAAACTGCTCTTCTCTAAAGTTCACAAGGCAGACTTGGCGCTATTCACCGGCAAAGAGGATTTGTATGCCGGTGACTTAGCCCGCAAGGTTATCGAATTCTCTAAGATATGTGCAGTAATGGCCCGCGGTTATGACTTTGACGTGGTACACGCACATGACTGGATGACTTACTTAGCCGGCGTAGAAGTGAAGAAAGCCACGGGCAAACCCTTGGTAGTACACCTGCATGCTTCTCAATTTGACCGCGCAGGTGCAGATGCACGCGGCTGGATTTACGACATTGAAAAGTACGGCATGGAGCAAGCAGACGCCGTTATTCCCGTATCTAAATACACCGGCACGGTAGCTGCAGGCCACTACGGCATTGACCCCGCCAAGATTTTCCCGGTACACAACGGTGCAGACCCTGTGGAAGTATTCCACACAAAGAAAAAGTTCCCCGAAAAGCTGGTGCTGTTCCTTGGGCGTCTTACCGCACAAAAGGGCCCGGAGTTCTTCTTACAAATTGCAGCTAAGGTACTGGAACAAACAGATGATGTACGTTTCGTCATGGCCGGCACGGGTGAAAAACTCCGTCAGCTTATTGAAACCGGGGCCTTCCACGGCGTGGGCGACAAGTTCCACTTCACCGGTTTCCTCAACAAGCAGAAAGTAAATGAGCTGCTGAGCATGACGGATGTATACTGCATGCCGTCGGTTTCCGAGCCGTTCGGGCTCTCTGCGTTGGAAGCCGCCCAGTTCAACATTCCTGCCGTCATCTCTAAGCAAAGCGGTGTGGCAGAAGTGATGAAAGGTGCGCTGAAGGCCGACTTCTGGGATGTGAACATGATGGCCAAGCACATTGTGGACCTCATCACCGATGAAAAACTTTACAAGCAAGTAGCCGAACAGAGCGCCCAGGACATTAAGAATTCCAACTGGGAAACCGCAGCAGACAAGATGCTGCGCGTCTATCATCACGTGCTCGGCTGGTAAACAACCTTACACCTTTACGTTAACATGAATATTACCTTAACATTTCATGCACACCAGCCCAACCGACTGACGCCGTATGATTTCTTCAAGATTGGCGAACATGCATTCTATGAAGATGACGAGCTCAACGGGCGCGTGCTCAGCCAGGTAGCAGAGCGTTGCTACCTTCCGGCAAACAGGCTCATGAAGCAACTCATTGAGCTTTCTGACGGCAAGTTCAAGTTTGCGCTGGCTATCTCCGGCGTTATTCTTGAGCAAGCAAAATACCACCGCCCCGACCTCATTGAATCATTCAAAGAGCTTGCTGAGACCGGGTGCGTAGAGTTTTTGGCCATGCCCTACTATGCATCCCTCTCGTCCCTGTACTCCACGGGAGAGTTTGCGGAGCAAGTGAACGAGCACATGGATTTGATAGAGGAGCTTTTCGGGCAACGCCCCACAGTGTTGTGGAATACCGGCATGCTTTACTCTAACGCGATTGCAGCACAGGCATACGATATGGGCTTCAAGGGTATCATGGCAGACGGCAACAGCCGCATGATGTCAAACCGCCATACGAATGACCTTCAGTGTGCGCCGCTCATCGCCAACACAAAAACCATTATTCGCAACCGCCACCTCTCTAATGACTTAGCCAACCGCCGTGTGGACCCCAGCTGGAGCGAGTATCCGCTGTCTCCCTACACCTTTGCCGAATGGCTGGGCCAGCAGAAAGGCCAAGTGGTCAACATCTCGCTTGACTACGAAACCCTCGGCGAACGCCAACCCGATACCACGGGTGTATTCGAATTCTGGCGCACCATGATTATGGCCGCCCTTTTCAACGGCAACACATTCATGACCCCCGGAGAGGCTGTAAACGAATTCCCCTCAACCGGTACGATTGATTGCCCCAACCCGGTGAGCTGCTCCACCTTCGGCACCACCACGCATTGGAACGGCAACGTCATGCAGCAAGAAGCAATCAAAAAGATTTATGATCTTGAGACACCTGTCAAGGACAGTGAGGATCGCGATATGATTCACGTATGGCGCAAGCTGCAAAGTGCAGACCACTTCCATTATATGGAAAAGAGCAATGGGTTTACCCCCTACCCCTCACCGTATGATGCATACATCTATTACATGAATGCATTGGCAGATTTGCAGGTGCGAGTTAAACGCCAGGCAGAGCTTATTCATCTGGCCCATAAGGCTACCATTGCCTGAGCCGTCGGTTAATCTCAATATTATTGAAAAGCGGAAGTCTTCCATGAAGGCTTCCGCTTTTTGTATCGGTTATTTTCGGAGACCGTAAACAGACTAACAAAGAAAACACGAGCATATAACAAGCATAGCACCCCATGATTACAGCACGAAGAAATGGCGCTGCGCGATATTTGACTTGATTACGGCGGATAATCGGGTATAATAACGCGCAAGGATTATGATTGAACAGTTACGCAAACGACTTCTGGATCGGGAGCATCCCGTACGAATCCATCTGATTGGTGTTGCCGGTGCCGGCATGAGTGGGTTGGCACGCATGTTACTTGAAATGGGGCACCGTGTGAGCGGGTGTGACCGCGTAACGAGCACAGAGACGGAGAAGCTGCAACTGGCAGGGCTTGTTTTCTCTTGCCCGCACAGTGCAGAATCCGTTCAGGATGCAGAGATTATTATCTATTCTAGTGCCATTCGAGAAGAAAACGTTGCTCTTGCCGCGGCTCGCAAAAATGGTAGCTTGTGCCTGCGCCGTGCCGAATGTTTAGCCGCTATTCTCAACAACAAAAAGGGAATTGTAGTTGCCGGCACACATGGCAAGACAACAACCTCCGCCATGTCTGCACACCTGTTGCGAGAGGGGCGTATGCGCCCCTGCCACTATGTGGGTGCAGAAATCCCTGTTCTGGGCGCCAATGCTCACTGGAACGAGGATAGCGAATACTTGGTAGCCGAAGGCGATGAAAGTGACGGCACCCTTGTCAACTACATCCCCGAACACAGTATCATTCTTAATGTAGAAGCCGAACACTTAGACTTCTACCGCGACCTTGACCACATAAAGAGCGTATTCCACCGCCTGTGCAGCCAAACACGAGGCAAACTCATCTACTGCAAAAATGATGCAGGCGCACACGATGTATGCTCGCAATACCCCAACACCATTTCTTACGGTTGGCAAGATGCAGACTACACCGCGACCGACATGACGGTGAAGCGAGGTCGCACCCTCTACACCATCAATTATAAGGGCGAACCGCTCGGGCGTGTGGAACTCGGCATACCCGGCCGTCACAACGTACTGAACTCCTTGGCCGCTACGGCTCTTGCGCTGGAGCTCGGATGCGACTTTGCCAGCATTACCCGCGGTCTTGTCAGCTTTGCCGGTGCACGTCGCCGCTTTGAGACCAAGTATCTCTCCCGCCAGTATCGCATTGTGGACGACTACGGTCACCACCCCACGGAAATTGCAGCCACCTTGCAAACAGCACAAAGCCTGAAGCCGGATCGTTTGATTGTGCTCTTCCAGCCGCACCGTTACACCCGCACACAGCTGCTGCGCGATGATTTCGGCAAAGTATTGCAAAATCTTGACAAGTTGTACGTAGCAGATGTATACCCCGCCAGTGAGCCGCCAATTCCCGGCATTACCGGGCAAACCATTGTAGATGCAGTGCAAGAAAACGGGCCGGTGGATGCACTGTTCTTACCCAACCTGCAATTGGCTCACCATAAGGTAGGCAACACGCTTCGCCCGGGTGATATGTTCATTACCTTGGGTGCCGGCAATGTGCACGAGGCCGGTACAAAAATTGCGGCAGACCTGCGTATTCTTGCAGAAATGCAGCAAGAGTGCGGAGAAGACATCAATTACCGACTGTACGAACCGATGAGCAAGCACACCACCATGGGTGTGGGTGGCGAGGCACAATATTGGATTGAGCCCAACAGCTTCGAAGAGATGCAATCTGTTGTTAATTTCTTCAAAGATCGCAACATACCGGTACATATCATCGGCCGCGGGTCTAACGTCATAGTAAGAGAAGGCGGTATTCGCGGGGCTGTGATTCACCCCTGCTGCGGTGAATTTGACAAAATAGAACTGAAGGGCCGCAACATTGTTGCAGGTGCCGGTGTCAAACTGAAGAAACTTGCCGCATTTGCAGCACAGAACGGCATAGCAGGTTTTGAGTGGATGGATGGCATCCCCGGTTATGTAGGGGGTAGCTTGCGGATGAACGCCGGCGCCATGGGTGGCGATATGTGGGGGGTATTCCGCTCTGCCGTTGCCCTTAACGAAGACGGCGACATCGTTGAGTTTGAGAAAGAAAACATGAAGGGAGCCATCTACCGCCGCATCCCTGAATTTGAGCACAACATGGTGATGCAGGCAACATTCTGTGGTACACCGGACGACCCGCAGGCCATTGCAGACCGCATGGAGGCCAGCAGAATACACCGCAAGACAACCCAGCCGCTTGCCCCCAGTGCCGGTTGCACTTTCATAAACCCCGAAGAAATACCTGCCGGTAAACTCATAGATGAACTCGGTCTTAAGGGATTCAGCATCGGTGGGGCTCAGGTATCTGAGGTACACGCAAACTTCATTGTCAATAAGGGGGGGGCAAAAGCAACAGACATCACAGAACTCATTGACTACATTCGCAACAAAGCAAAGACAGAACGAGGCATCACCCTGCGTGCGGAAGTACAGGTAATCGGCGATCGTGAGCCCCAATTCTGATACCATTCAAAACAGCACACATGAAGACACTTACAAAAAATACAGCCATCGCATTGTTGATGGGTGGTCCCGGCTCAGAACGCCAGGTTTCTCTGGTATCCGGCAAGGCCGTTTTAGAGGCACTGAAAGCAGAAGGCTTCACCAATGTAACCCCCGTTATCGTGGAAAGCGAGCGCCCCGCCATACCGGAGGGGACTGAATTGTGCTACAACATGATTCACGGCACCTACGGCGAAGATGGCGGTCTGCAAGCTTACCTCGAAGAGCTGGGGATTCCCTACACCGGGGCAGGCTCTGTCACCAGCCGTAACTGCTTTGACAAAATTCTCACGAAAAAGGCTTTTTTTGCAGCAGGTGTTCCTACCCCGGCAGATGAAATCATTAAACCGGGGCAGTTACCCACCATCGGGGTTCCCTGCGTTATCAAACCGCCGTGTGAAGGGTCTTCCGTTGGTGTCAGCATTGTCAAAACGGCAGAAGAGCTGCCGGCTGCCGTAGCAGAGGCCGCAAAATACGGCACTGATTTGCTGGTAGAAGAATATATTGACGGCAAAGAGCTGACCGTAGCTATTTTTAACGGCACCGCCCTGCCCGTTATTCATATAGCCCCGCGCGAAGGTTTCTATGACTTTGCCAACAAATACCCGGCACTTTCCGGCGGTGTAGGCTCAGACTACATTTGCCCTGCCGATATTACGGAGGAAGAAACCAAGGCGGTACAAGAAGCAGCTTTGGCAGCCTACAAGGCCCTCAATGTAGAGGTATATGGCCGCGTAGACGTGTTGCTTACTGCCGATGGCAAACCGTATGTGCTGGAGATTAACACGATTCCCGGCATGACCAGCGCCTCTCTCTTCCCGAAAGCCGCAGCAGCCGTCGGCATAAGCTTTGGTGAACTTTGCAGCAGAATCGCAGAAATATCCATCAATCAACCGCGAAGCTGAAATCAAATGTAAATAATGAAAAGCAACGGCAACAAATATCGCAAACACGAGGAAAGTACCGTTAAGCAGTTGGAAAATAAACTTTCCCTGTGGAATCGACTTTTCAGCATCATCACCTTTTTACGCAGTGCTAAGCGATTACGTAAATGGTTGATTATAGCCAGTTGCGTGGTGTTGTTTGTCGTTACTTTACACGTAATCATCTCATGGGCAAATAACAACGACAGTTCCGATAATATTCGGCACATAAGCTATAATTCTCAAAGTAACATTATCAGCCAAACACAAATCACTGCGTTGTTGGCAATAAATGCTGATACGAATTTATCTTCTCTACCCATAGATGATTTACAGGCGAAGCTTAATAATCACCCCGCAATCAAAGAAGCAACGCTGACGCTTACCGGCTCGAATACTTTACACATAGATGTCACAGAACGTATTCCGCTGCTATACGTGGAGATGGCGGACAGTGCCGTAACGGGGAAAACATCCAAGTTTTATCTCAGCCCGGATGGGGAAATTTTCACCCCGGACCCCACGTATCATGCCCTGTTAGTTGAGCTTCCGACTTGGAGACTTAACCCGGGCGATGTTTCAACATTTGCCCCGGGAAATACAATCGATGCGGAATTATGCAAGCCCGTGATAGAACTGGCAAAAGCGGCCAACAAATACAGCGACCTGACACAACTGCCGCGCATCATCAGCATAGAGCGCCCACCGCACAATACGGCGCAATGGAGAATGTTAGTTCATTTAGAAAACGGCACAACCGTTGAAATGAGTACGTTATCGGACATCCCGAAGCAAGTTGAAAAATTGGTCATGGTGCTGGAGCACGCCCGTTGCATCAACAAAAAAATTATCTATGCCTCTGTTGTTCCCGAGGAAAACATACCTGTTGTTTATGCAGAATGAAGGATGCTCTCCATGTCAAAATTTTATCATCCTTAATTATTCATTTTTACTTGACAAAGCACGCATAAGCACTTAGAATGTGTGCGTCAAGTTCCGGTCTGTTCATAGATTGGGGCGGGTCTCTGACCCGCTCTTTTTTTGTAGCAGGCAGATAATCAAAACACAGCATTATACATCAATAAAATGGCCGCCACAGATATCTCAGCCCTGATCGACTTCTACGTTCGTGAAAAGGACCTCACGCGCGAGCGTGTAGTTCAGGCACTCGAAGCCTCGTTCATCACCGCTTACAACAAAATGGTACCCGGTGCAGACCGTATTCGCAACATTCGTGCCATCATCAATCCTCAAAAGAACTCTGTAAAAATCAAAGCAGAAATGCTTGTTGTTGAGGATGAAGAAATGACCGACCCGTACAACGAGGTTAAGCTCTCCGTTGCCACACAATTGTTTGCAGCCAAGGGCAAAACGGTCTCTGTAGGTGATACCGTTTCTCTTAATATCACCCCCCAAGACTTTGGGCGTATTGCTGTACAAACGGCCAGACAGACTATGCAGCAACGCATTCGCAAAGCCGAGCAAGAAATGTTGGCAGATGCGTTCCGCGACCGCGTGGGTGAGCTTGTAACCGGCACGGTGCGTCGCTACGACAAGGGCGATGTCGTTGTTGAAGTTGATAAGTTTGAGGGCATTGTACCTTCCAGTCATCGCATCCCTAAAGAGGAATATGCAGCAGGTGACAAATTGAGATTTTATGTAGTCGAGGTACGAGATGGAGCTCGCGGCCATGAGCTGATTCTCTCTCGCAAGCACGCCAATTTGGTACGCCGCCTTTTTGAGAATGAGGTACTTGAAATTGCTGAAAGAACTGTTGAGATTGTTAACATCGTGCGAGAAGCCGGTTATCGCACCAAATTGGTAGTACGCAGCGCAGACCCGAACGTGGATCCCATCGGTGCATGTGTCGGCATGCGTGGCGCCCGCGTCAAAAACGTGGTAAACGAGCTCAACCACGAAAAGGTTGACATTTTGGAGTACAGCGATGACAAGGTTGCCATGGTGCTTGACTCACTTGCCCCCATAGAACCGGTCAAGGTTGATATGGACAGCAAAAACCGCGTAATCTCCGTTTACGTGGCAGACGACAAGACAGCCGCTAAGGCTAAAGGCAGCAAAGGCAGAAATGTACGCCTTACCGCACGCCTCATTTCAACCGATGAAAAGTGGGATGTACGCGTTGAAGCATTTGACCGCATGTCTCAGACCAAGAACATTGCAAGCAAAGGAGCCAATGAACTGGTCAGCATCCTCGGCATCAGTGCCGAACTAGCAGATGAAATGATTGCCAATGGCTTCACTACCGTGCAAGGTATTGCCAGCTACGTTCAACCGGAAGATTTGGTTGACACCCTCGGCATCAGTGAAGAAGAGGCATTTGCCATCGTTGATAAAGCTAAAAACGCTTAATCTAAGCAATAACCAGACATAAACGAATTTTACATCGCACATGGCCAGTTCCGAAAAGAAAAAGCCGCAGGTTCTTGACTTGCTTGGCAACACTAAGAAAAAAAAGGCCCCTGCAGAAACACCTGCTGAGAAGCAGGCACCTGCCCCTGCGCCGCAACAAGCAACTAAAGAGCAGCCTGCATCACCTCCTAAAAAGGCAGCTCTTGACTTATTGCACCCTCAAAAAAAGCAAAAGGCAGTTCAAGAGCCTACCCCGGCGACTGCCCCTAAAACTCAAGAAAAACCGGCAGCTCAGCCCAAGGCTAAGAGCACGCCTGCACCTCAGAAACCCGCTGCGGTTCCCGCCGGTGGTGCCATTAACGTTAAAGCGCCGGTATCTGTTGCAGACCTTGCCGCCAACATGGGTATCAAACCCTTCATGCTGATTAAGGATTTGCTGCCTATGGGCGTGTTTGCCAACCCGACTACAACCTTGGACAATGACCAGGTTGCAGCCTTGTGTGAAAAACATGGTTTTACATACGAGCGAGTCAAACGCGAAAAAGGAGCCGGCATAAAAGCTCCCGTTGAGACGGTGAAGGAACCGGAACCCGTAGCCATAGAAAAAGAACCGGAAGACGTACTCAAGGTACGCACGCCCATTATCACTGTTATGGGCCACGTAGACCATGGTAAGACTTCCCTGCTCGACTACATTCGCCGCACAAAAGTAGTATCCGGAGAGGCCGGTGGCATCACCCAGCACATTGGCGCATATTCCGTAGACCACAACGGCAGTTTGCTTACATTCATTGACACGCCCGGGCACGCTATTTTTACAGAGATGCGAGCTCGCGGTGCAGACGTAACAGATATCGTTGTGTTGGTTGTAGCAGCTAACGACGGCATTATGCCCCAGACAAAAGAGGCAATCATGCACGCCAAGGCAGCAGGCAAAACAATCATCGTTGCCGTAAACAAGTGTGACCTTCCCACCGCAGACCCCATCCGTGTACGCACACAGCTCATGGAAAACGACCTCATGCCCACAGACTTTGGTGGTGAGGTTGAATGCGTGGATGTTTCCGCCCATACCGGTGCCGGTATAGACGATTTGCTTGATTTGCTCTGCCTGCAAGCAGAAGTGATGGAACTTAAGGCAAACCCGCGTGGCAACTGCCGAGCCTCCATCATTGAGGCCCGCATCGAGCAAGGAAAAGGCAGCTCTGCAACGGTCATCGTACAAAGCGGCACACTCAAGGTGGGCATGCCCTTCATCTGTGGCCCCTATGCCGGTAAGGTTAAGACACTGTTCAATGACCAAGGCAAATCCATCAAGAAAGTAACCCCCGGTATGCCCGCAGAAGTCTCAGGCTTCTTGCAGACCCCCAATGTGGGTGATGAAATGGTTGAGATGGACAACGAGCGCGCTGCACGCAAACTTTCCGAAGAGCGCCAAGAAGAATTGCGCCAGCAACGCTTGGCTGCCCCCAAACGCTCTCGCATGGAAGATATTTTGGCCATGATGGGAGATGGCAACCAGAAAGCCGTACTCAAACTTTACCTCAAGGGTGACGTTCAGGGCTCCGTAGAAGCCATTAAGAAAGCCATTCTTGATATCGAGAGTGAGAAGGTGGAATGTCAATTCATAGGTGCCTCAGCCGGTCCCATCTCTGAGAGCGATATTCTGTTGGCATCCTCTTCAGACGCTATTGTTCTCGGCTTCAACGTCAAGGTAGAGAGCAATGCCGTGAAAGCAGTAAAGAGAGAAGGCGTTCAGGTAAAAATCTACTCCATTGTATATGAGTTGATTGATCAGGTAAAAGACGCCATGCTCGGTCTGCTTGAGCCGGAAACGCGTGAAACCGTTCTCGGTCATGCAGAAATCAGACAGGTATTTAAATTGAACAAAGGCAAGGCAGCGGGGTCTTATGTATCAGACGGCAAAATGCTGCGCACTGCAGAGGCTCGCGTTCTGCGCGATGGTCAAGTGGTGTTCGATGGTCGCATGTCTACCCTCAGACGCTTCCAAGATGAGGTGGAAGAGGTTAAGAGCGGCCTTGAATGCGGCATACGACTTGCCGACTACAACGATTACGAGGAGGGTGACATCATTGAATGTTACTCCTTGGAGAAAATTAAGCAAACCCTCTGATAAGACACAACGCCATGGCAACACGACGACTCGACAAGGTAAATGAGCTGATGCGCCGAGAAATAGGCTCCTTTGTGCAAAAGGAGTTCGATTGGAACGGCACAATTGTATCCATTCTTGATGTTGAAATTACAGAAGACCTCAAGGAAGGCCGTGTATGGGTAGGCGTTGTGGGGCGCATGGCGCCGTCTCAGGTAATTGATAAACTCACAAAAAATCGTGGGCTTATCCAAAAAGCAGTAAGCCGGCGTGTTGTATTACGCAACACGCCCAAGCTTACTTTCAAACATGACAACTCAGCTCAACGTGGCGTAGCCATGGTCAATTTGCTTGACGATATTGAGCAAAATCTCCCCAAAGCGCCACCGCTGCCTGAGGGTGAATTTGACCCCGAGATTTAACATTTTATCCAGTCTTGAACCAGCAACCATGAATAAAGGCCCCGTTATCAAACGAAAAGGAAGCATTATCCCTACCATTTGTTTGATTGCGTTGGTCCTTATTTGTACAGTTGTTATATGGCTATCTACAGCCGGCCTGCCCCGCTTCGTTGTTGAAAAGATAGAGGCTGCCATTGCGGCAAAGGGTGTACCTATAAAAATAGAGAAGGTAAAGCTTGATATCTTCATGCGCGCCGGCGTAGAAGCAGAGGGTATCAAAGTATATGCCAAACCGGAAGATGAGGCACCCATCATCTCTGCGGATACATTAAGAGCAACGTTTTCTCCCCTCAAGCTCTTAACCGGAGAAGTGGAAATAAAAACACTGCAACTGGTAAACGGTACCATTGACGTACCGGTATCAGACTCTGCAAACCAGAAAAACTTAACAACGCACGATATTAATATATCTGCCACTTTTCATAATGGGTACATGCAGCTCACAACTTCTGATTTAAAGTTGGAAGGCATCCCCATTCACATTAAGGGCAACATAAAATTAAGCGACATACTTACCGGAGAAACAGCCGAAGAAGAAAACGAAAAACTGGTGATACCGGCTATTATCAAAACTTGCCAAACCATTATTGACAGGGTATATCACCAAATTGAGCAGCAGCACTGGCAACCCAACGAATACCCGGAACTCTATTTAGATATAGTTTCTGATCAAGTATTAAAGCTACACGTTCAGGCACGTGCTCCAAAGTACGACATAGACGATTTCCACTTTCGCGATGCTATTGCCGACATAAGTTATGAAGGGGATCGCCTCCTCATCAATAACTTGGAGTTTAAAACCATAGCACCGGATTCTCACGTACGGCTTATAGGCGGCTATGAAGTTGATACCCACAAATTAAATGTTACGTTAGAAAGCGATGCTGACCTTCTGGATATGGGCAAAGCCCTAACGCTACAAGAGGATATCCCATGGCTGAATAAGCTTAGCCATAAACCGGATGACGCCCCGCATATCAAGTTGAGTATTAATGCAGTATTCGGGCAGAATCTTACTTTAAACAGCGCTACCATTGATGGAGAAATCGACCAGAAAAAGCTTCACATTGGGCATACGGTTGTAGACGACCTTCAACTTTCATTCTTCTATAACAACGGAGATTTTAACATTAACAAGCTTGTGTTGAAGTTTCCCGATGGTAAAGTTCATTTTCGAGCTACGTCAAAAGATGGCACCGGCGCCGCAGTACTTGAGGCAGACCTACCTATCATACGCACTATATCTCTCATCAACGAATTTACTGACAGCCCCATTATAATACCGGTAGGATTAAAGTTCGGTAACAATATCAGCTTTAACGCAAAAGCAAAATTAACGATGCCGGAGTTTAAGGCGGGTGATACGTACCAAAATCAATTTATACCGAGCATCAGTAATATACAAGCCCAAGTAAAGTTTGAAAAACTTCAGTTTATGGGCTGCAACTTTACAGAGCCGGAACTCACCTTCAGCATATTAAAAGGAGCAGAAGAAAACACAACGTTGCTCAATTCTGCAGAAATCGCACAATTTCATCTGGCCGCAAAAAACTTTACATACAGCCTTGATAATACCCCCATACTTGTGCTGAACACCCCCCAAGTGAAGGTGGATTTGAAAGGAGTGGATATCACAGAGGGAATTGATAATATACATGTAGCAAATGCCCAACTTCACTTCGATGCAGACTCCGTTGATTTGAAAGGCTTGGTAATCGACAATGTCAACATTTGCGCAGAAGCGGATACAATACGCTATACTTCTGGACATAAGGGGTTATCAAATGCAAAAGTATCTCTTAGCGCAAGCTCTGCCAAAAAAGGAGACCTTGAAATCAGCGATATTAATTTGGCATCCGACATAGCGCTGAAAGAAAGCGGAGCGTGGCATGAATTGTTATCAGCTGCAACATTGTGCCTTGTGGCAGAAAGCCTCAAATACGAAGGCACCCCCCTCGGTAAGTTTCATACAAGCTTAACCATTTCAGAAAACAGCGAAGGCCTTCTGAATGTTCAATTCTACCCGGCAACGGACACACCGGAAGCACATGCAAAGCTTACAGCCGATACCTCCATAACGAAGGATGGGTTGATACATATTAAAAATTTAGATGCATATTTGCCCTGCTCTAATCTTGTGCATGTGGCAGACGCGTTCGATATACAATTTAACGATATCGAGATACCACGCTATATCACCCTGACGGGCGCTGCAAGCATACATGCAGACACCATGATACCGAGCGATGTGCAGGTAAATGTCAAAATATCGGAAATTGTGCGCACCCCGCACCGTATCAAGCGGTTCCAAGGAGAAAAAATTACCGTAGCCACAGAATTGGAGCTACATGCAAAAGAAAAAGGAGAAGGACAATATACCTATAACGGGCGGCTCAAAGTAAACCATCAGAGTGGCGAATTGACCTCATCATTCAATGGTGATACAGCAAGCCATCTTCATGTTACCGGTACCAATACCATACGGCCGGATGTAGTCGATAAGCTGCTTGATTACGATGATGCCCACGAAATACTCAGAGACTTCAATTTTGATAATAAGAGCAAATCACAGATTGAAAACATTGTTGTTGATGTTCAACACAACAACGGTATCTGTGTAAAAGTAGATTGCGATATAACCCTCAAAGATATAGGCTATCAACTTTCCGCAATAGAAGAAGATAAAAACGGGACCGAGCAACCCAATAAACAATTGGGTAAACTGCCCTTTAGCAACGTCATCCACGCTAAAACGCATATTACCGCCAATTACCGCGAAAATGTTTGCTCTGCCGATGGCAAAACACTACCCACCATTTCAGAGATTGAGATGCATGATGTAACACTGGAGTACGATAACCAAACATGGTTGAAACTCCAAGATTTCTCAAAATTGGGTGTTAAAGCTCAAAATAAGAAACACCGCACATCAACCCTCAAAGGTGACAAAGTTGCCATAGATATCGAAAAAGGATCTGTAAAACTCACGAATGTCAGAGGAACGGTTTATGCAGCCTATGCACTGGGTATGTTTTACCCGAAATTAAGAGATTACCTGAGCATCCTTCTCACACCATATCCGACCAAAATCAGCACTGAGCATTGCCAATTCCCCATTTATTCCGACAGCAAAGAAAAAATGCAGGGCAATATCAGTGTATCGAGCAAAGAATTAGTGGGGCTGGACTTACTTGGCACACAGATTCCCTTAACTAAATTTACGGGATTCGTCAACTTGTCAGACGATTACATCTTCTTGGACAGAATGAATGCACGTTGCTGGGATGGCATTGTTAATGCGGCCGTCAAGATTGGTATTTCTGACAACGCGCCGGCATTTGATGGCCAAGTAACAGCCCAAAACATGAATCTGCAGAAAATAGCAAATTCCTATGATTCAAGTTTAGACCCTGCACTTTGCGAAGCAAAAATAAGGTTCCGCTCTAAGACCTCCGAAATCCAAGACATACAAGCCTATGGCAACATGCGCATAGTGAATGGTAATCTGTTATCGTTAAGCATCTTTCAACCGATTGGAGCATTCGTATCAGACGTAACGGGCAACATGCAAGAGCTGGAAGAATCTGCACAAAAAAATAAGTTTATAAACCTCTTACAACGATTACCCAGCTCAACGGGTGCTACCATTAACGCCATCGGCAACACATTAGATGAAACAGCACAGTACATACCCGGGTATAACCACATCTTTGCATATGACCTGCAAGATGCCTTAATTGATTTTACCATTGATAAAGGTCACTTTAAGACATCACGCTTTAAAGCTGTAGGCTATAACCTCAAGGTAACGGGTTATCTCGATATCAACATTGACACCACTGAAATATACGGCAACATGTGGCCGGAGGTATCAAGCCTGCCAACAGTTGTGCTGTCGCCCATTACCTTCTTGTCTGATTTCATGCTTGATATCGTCATTCATGGTAAGATAGACGACATACAATGGTCTTTCCGCCTGGATCAGAGAATAAACAACAATAGCCCCAAAACGGCAGATTCGTCAAAAGATAAAGAATGCGCAAAGAAGCCTCGGAGATAATCAAATAACTATCTCATTTGATTAAGCCATACTCCAAAATCAATGCAGCTTCAGACTCAACAGCAGATTGAGCTTGTTTAATCAGCTCTTTCTTCATTTCTAAAATTGTACTATCGCGAGTAATTAACGCCTCTGCCGTTGATACGGGCATATTTTGCAAATAATCAATGCGTTTCAACATATATGAACGCCAATGGTGGTATTCTGATAAACTGTTTTTAAGAGTAGCCAGTTTATTTTTATGCTCAATGATGCCTGTTTGAACCTCTCTTTTAACCTTTTCGCACTGCGTCTTATTGCGCTGGTAGCTATTCCATACAGACAAATTGGTATCAAAAGAATAGCTGAGGCTAAGGTTGACGCGTGTATCTTCTCCACTTAAAAACGTACCTTCATATGTACCACCGGAGGAAGAAAACAATGAGGGGCTGTACAAAGAGGTATTGACTGTGGGCAAATACCGCAAAGCTACTTGGTATTGAGCTAACCGAGCCTGCTCTAAACGGAGTGCATAGGCACATACTACCAAATCATCAAGGCGATTCAAACGGGCAGAATAGTTCGACCACTTGATTTTGGGGGCAGATGTTGGTAATACTACCCACCTGGCAGAATAATCCCCAAGCAGCTCACACATTTGTTGCCAATGTGCGGCATCTTCAGACTGACAGCTTTTTCTGATTAATATCTTATCCTGCTCAGTGATATTGGGGGTCTTGGCTTCCAACTCCCGTGCCTCTAATTGCAACCCACGGGTGTGAACAGCTGTATACAGTTTAGCGCTTAACTCGCGCTCCTTCCCTTCGCGAGCCTTAACAGCTGCGAATGTTTTGGCCTTTGCAGCATAAACGCGGTAAGGAACCTGCGTAAGCGTCGGTATGGCAAATGTTACATTAACATTTGCATTCAAATCATTCGCCGATATGTTATCCGACAATTGCTTAATGCTTTTTGTAAAATATCCATAATATGAAACACCCGGTATCATATCGGTATATATGCTGAGGCTATCGCGCTCAGCTTCTTCTATGGCAGCCTGAGTATCAGCAATTTCAACATTGCATCGCATCATCATGGCCACGGCCTGCTCCCATGAAATAACCCTCAGCGGTAATTGCTCCCATTCCTTTGCGTCTGCATATTGCTGATGAATATTTTCAGACACGTTTGCAATCCGTTGCTCGAGACTGCAACAGCTTAAGAAAACAACCGGCAAAACCGGTATTGCAACAGGTATCCGCATCTCGTTTATACTAGCAAATTATGCCGCAATTAGCAAGCCCGGTTTTATGCCATTTTCTTGGTATTGACGTAAATAAACCACGCCACTACCGCAGAAGAGACAGCTAGCATAGCACATTGAGCCTGAGGCGAAACATTACATTCACATAATGCGAACTGCACGCCAACGGACAATATACCCAAAAAGCAGTCTACCAAATTACCGGCAGCAATAACATCGCCTCGCTTGTCATCATCTGCTTTATCTTGTAATAAGGCATTAAGAGGCACAAGGTAGCCGGCAGCCATAAAACCGGTAAACGAAAGAGCACCCAAGAACAATATGGTCCCATACGGGGCTACTGCCAATAAAATACAACCTAAAGTCATGCCGATTCCTCCCACATTGGCAACCCAAATTCGTATACGCTTAGCACACAAAACAGATGCCATGATACCACCGATAATAGAGCCACCACTAATCCAAGCCATCAGCAATGCAGAATCCTTTTGTTGGGCAAGCACCTCCATAAAGGAAGCAGTATCGCCGGCGCTATGCGCATCTTTTGCCATCTGCAAAGCTATCAGCATCATCATGCCGGCGATGAACCAGAAATACCCTACACCCACCTCACAGTTACGCAATACACGATTACGCCAGAGCATTTTTAACTGAGAAAAGTGCTGCCACAATAAACTCCATTCAAAAGGCTTAGTGCTGCGGGCTTTATATTGAGGAATACTCAAACTGAGTACAAATACGATAACTGCACCTACGGCAGCAAATGCACAAGGCCATGCAGCTGCCGTATAACCGGCATCGGGGCCCCATTTTTGTAAAAGAAGGTAGACTACGGAAAGTGCACCGATTTGACCGATGAGCAATGCAAGCATAGAGGTAATTTCTAAAATACCACTAGCAAAACCAATATTTTCTGAGCCTACAATATCTTTTACTAACCCCTTTTTAGCAGGGCTGAAAAACATTGCCTGTATGCAAAAGACTGTAAAAAATGATATAGCAATGTACAAATTGCCCATGAAAAGGCCGTAAGACATGCCGACCAACACAATTACTTGAAGCAAAACCATTGCCTGCAACAAGCGTGTTTTGCAATAGCGGTCTGCCAACCACCCACCTAAAGGAGAAAACAATACAAACGGCAGCACAATCAATATCGAAAGCGGATATTGTAATTCTTTCGACATCCAAATGCCTAATGCAATCAATAAAAATTGGACTCCTTTTTCATTAAGTGAATTCATCGATTGGATAATGGTGAGGCTCCAAAAGGAACGCCACATACCGCTTTTTTTATCAAGTGATGTATTCATAACATTTATCAGCATGAAAAACAGCCGCACCGAATAACGGTGCGGCCATGTTAAACAAAATAAGATTTATTGCCAGTTATTATCTTGCATAAACAGAGAAGCATTACGGTGACCTTGAGAAGCAGCCTTACTCACCCAATATTTTGCCTGTTGCATATCAAGTGGCACTCCCAAGCCCATGTAGTAACACTTACCCAAGTTGTATTGCCCGTTTGCATCATCCTTTTGCGCAGCTGCGGCAAAATACTCTGCCGCCTTTGTACGGTTCCGGGTAACACCCTCACCGTTCTGATAATGTAAGCCTAAATTATTATAGGCAACAGGGCTGCCTTGTGCGGCAGCTTTTCCGTACCAGTGAACGGCTGATTGCATATCAACCGGCACCCCTGCGCCACTGTAATAACAACCGGCTAAGTTGTTTTGGGCATCCACATTACCGGACTGTGCAGCAAGCGTATACCAATGAACAGCGGCTTTGAGATCTTTTTTGACCCCGTAACCGAAATCGTAACACTTGCCGAGCATCAGCTGAGCCTCTGCATTACCGCCCTCTGCCGCTCTTTTGTACAGAGGCACAGCAGCATGGTAATCTTTGGCGGCATACATTGTTTCTGCCTGTTCATACAAGGCCTGTGGCGTCTCGCAAGACGTCAAAGTCCAAAGAAGAACAGTTGCTGCCATCAGCTGACGTTTCATGTTCGGTAATATGGATTTGAGTTTACTCTCTGGCAAGCAGATAGCGTTCTGCTTCGATAGCAGCCCAGCAGCCCATACCGGCAGCCGATACTGCTTGACGATAGACGGGGTCTGCTACGTCGCCGGCGGCGAAAAGTCCGGGGGTTTTGGTGGCGGTGCCACCATTAACGCGCTTGATGAATCCGGCTTCATCAACATCTACCAAGTCACCGACAAACTTGCTGTTAGGCTTATGACCAATGGCCATAAATACGCATTTTACCTCCAGCGGGCGAGTCTCGCCGCTAACGGTATCTTGCAAGGTTACGGAGCTCAATTCGCCGGTCTCATCTTTGTGATAGGCTGCAATCGTGCTATTCCACAACGGTTCAATCTTGGGGTTAGAAAGCACTCTTTGCTGCATGGCCTTACTGGCACGCAACTGGTCGCGGCGATGAATGAGGTAGACTTTGCTGGCAAAGCGTGTAAGGAAGGTAGCTTCCTCGCAAGCACTGTCGCCACCGCCTACAACGCATACGGGCACATCTCGATAGAACGCACCATCGCACGTTGCACATGCGGTAAGACCATGGCCTATAAGCTCTTTCTCTCCCTCTATCCCTAAATAACGAGCAGTGGCGCCGGTTGCGATGATGACGGCCTCTGCTTTGTATGCCCCGCCTGAGGTCGTTACGACAAACAAATCGCTGCACGCCTCTTTCGTTACGGAAATCACGTTCTCATATGCGTAACGCGCACCGAACTTTTCTGCTTGCATGCTCATGTTTGACATGAGGTCAAACCCCATAATCCCCTCCGGAAAGCCGGGGAAGTTTTCAACCTCTGTCGTTGTCGTAAGCTGACCGCCAAGTTGCTCCCCGGTGAATACCAAAGGTGCTAAGTCTGCACGTGCTGCATATATGGCAGCTGTGTAACCGGCAGGTCCCGTTCCTATAATAATCAGTTTTTCGTCCATTGCCGATATCTTACATCATATTTTGCAGCACTGCAAGTATAATATGCGTCTTATCTTAGAATTTTTCTAAGATAAGACGCCGTTATAAATTAATGTTTGCCACATTTGCACTCATGTCCATCGCCATGACCGCCACAGCATTCATGGCCATCGCCATGACCGCCACAGCATTCGTGGTCATCGCCATGGTTACCACAGCAGCATTCATGCTCAGCATCGTGATGATGCTCGCAATCAGAATCACAATCATCGCAATTGCCATGGCAACCGCCACCACAAGAGCAAGCACTCATCTGCTGCATCATGGAATCAGCAACCTCTTCATCAGAGGGAGCCTCACCCTTTTCAATAGCTAAGCAGAGATACTGGTTAACAGTGGAGAGGAGAGTATCAAGCTCTTGACGTGCCTCCAAAAAGCCACGGCAAGTATCATTTTCAACAACATCTTGACGCAAGGCATCAAACTTAGCAATTTCTTCTTCCGAAGGAGGCATACCAGCCATGTGTTTATTGCGAAGCTCTTCACCGTACTCATTTACTTTGCGGAACAAATCCGTAGCATCGGGGTTTTGATAAAAGAGACGAATACGAGCATTTGCAGAAACAACTTTCTGACACTGAGCAAAAGCGGAAGCAAGCTCCGTAGTCAACTTCACCAGCTCGGGGGTAAGAGATGTATTAGACATAACACCCAAAGATTAGCATGATTTTTACGCCATAGCAATACAACAATGAGTCAGTTTAAACCAACAACCATGCATAAATTGCCATAATTACGATAATTCACCCTGTTAATATCCAAATGTACGCATTTTCTCTTGGCAATGAGCAACAACTTATGCTATAATAACGCTGCATGAGAACCGCTGATTGCAAGAGAACCACGGGCGAGACAGATATTGCACTGAAACTCAATCTGGATGGCACAGGCAAAGCCAACATCCGGACGGGGCACGCATTTTTTGACCACATGTTACACTTGCTGGCACGACACAGCTTAATAGATATGGAGCTGACCGCCGTAGGTGATTTAGATGTAGATGCCCACCATACGGTAGAAGATACCGGCATTGTCATTGGTGATACACTCTTGCGAGCACTGGGAGATAAAAGAGGAATTAACCGCTACGGTTGCGCCTATGTACCGATGGATGAAACCCTGTGCAGATGCGTTATCGACATTTCCAACCGCCCGTACTTAGAGTTTCGCGCGCCTCAAGGCACAGCAAATGCCCCTAACATGCCATTATCCCTCGTGGTAGAGTTTTGTAGAGCTATTGTGAATAACTTACGATGCAACTTGCATATCGAAGTATTTTACGGGCAAGATGGGCACCACATTGCAGAGGCCGTATTCAAGAGCTTGGCAAGAGCCTTGCGCCAAGCCGTAGAAACAGATTCTCGCACGGCAAATATGATTCCCTCAACCAAAGGAGCCCTATAAGCAACAAACCATGAGCACCCTCGGCATCATTGATTACGGAGCAGGCAACTTGGCCAGCGTACAAAACTCATTTCTTGCCATTGGCATAGATGCAATAAAAGTGCGCACCCCGAATGAGCTTGATGGGCTTACACACCTGGTACTGCCCGGGGTAGGCGCTTTCGGCGACTGCGCGGCAGCTTTGAGAAAACAAGGATTGGCGGACAGCATTCGCAGCTGGATAAAAGAAGACAAGCCATTTCTCGGCATTTGCATTGGCTACCAGATATTGTTTGAAACCGGCGAAGAAACCCCGGGAGCCAAGGGACTGGGTATTTTTAAAGGCAATGTGCGCCGTTTTTCTGAAAATGGGCTTAAAATACCGCACATGGGGTGGAATGAGGTAACGCCCACAGATGCCAATCACCCCATATGGGAGGGCATGGGTACCAACCCATACTTTTACTACGTGCACTCTTATTACCCCGAGCCGGAAGACAAAGAGATTATAGCCGCAACCACAACCTACGGCGATACCTACGCAGCCGCCATCATCAAAGGACGGCTTATAGCCACTCAATTTCATCCGGAAAAAAGCCAGCTCCAAGGTCTGAAACTTCTCAAAAACTTTATTACCTTATAACCAACAGTGAAAACGCTCGATCGCTACATACTGAAGCAACTGATATTTGTCACCTTTTTAGGTGTATTGTCGCTCACGCTGTTAATGCTGCTGGGGCAGTTATTCAAAGAGCTACACAGCCTATTGGTAGAAAGTGGCGCTCCCGTCACGATCGTCATCGACTTCATATTGCAGGTCATACCATTTTCTCTTACCTTTACCGTACCCTGGGGATTCTTAACAGCGGTACTCTTGGTATACGGACGCTTAGCCGCAGACAACGAGCTTACCTCGATGCGCATGGCCGGGTTAAGCCTGTGGCGTCTCAGTGTTCCGGCTATCAGCATGGGTATTGTATTGTCAGCTGTCTGCTATTACATTAACGTAGATGTTGCACCCAGAGGCAAAAACGCCATGACGGAGCTAGTAGTCAATGCCGCCTTGGAAAACCCACGCAACCTGCTCAATAATAGCCAAGGGCAAACAAAGTTCGATGGTGCTAAGCTCTTAATCAGCGGTAAGAAGGACGGAAAATTACTGGGTGTAAGCGTATACCCTATTCCCAACAACAAAGATGATAGCAATGTAATGGGTATGAGTGGCTGTACTGCGGCTCATGCAGAATCTGCAGAAATTGGTGATTACAATCCTCAAACGCACATCCTGAATCTCACTTTCTACAATATCACTTTCGAATATAACGAAGATAAAGAAGGAAATATTGTTTATCTTCCTTTCATCAATGAGTTTCCGATGAAACTCCAAATTCCCGTTCCCAAGAGAAAGATGAAATCGAACCGCTATACTAATAGTGAGATTTCGGATTTGCTCGAACACTGGGAGTTTGTACGCAACACCAACCCCGAGGCTATGGATAAATACGCCAAAGCCGCCGCTCAGGTTTCCCCCTTCCCCTGCGCTTCTAACCTCTGGAGCGAAGCCCTTGAAGACAGTAAAGACCACCACAAAGGAATGACCAAAAAGAACGAGCGAGAGTTCCAAACAGAGGGCGTTAAGAGAGCATCCTTCTCCTTTGCCTGTTTGGTTTTCTCTCTCATAGGTGTACCCTTGGCCATTACGGCACGCCGCCGAGACACTTCTACCGGTTTTGCTATCGGCATTATGGTTGCTGCGCTGTATTTCGTGGCTCTTGTATTCTGTGAAACATCTCGCAAATCCGGCGGTATCACGCCATACATCTTGCTTTGGCTGCCGAATGTGTTGGGTATAGCCTTCGCTGTGTGGCAACACGCAAAGGCCAAATACAGAGGTTGATATGAAATACCTGCACTTGGTTTTGGCGGCAGCTCTGTTAGTGGCTTGCCATTCGGCACCGCTGACTGAGAGCCCCCCGGCTATACCGGCACCGGCAGATTTCGTTACAAGGCAACAAGCCGTTCAAACGGCACTTGCTTATACATCCTTAAATTGGCAGGGAGAAAAACGGCATCGCTTACATGGCACGGCTCCCGATGGACAATGGGTAGACACTCCGGATGCCGATGCAGCCGCCACCCTCGGCTCTGCAATGTGGTGGAAATGCGGCAACAATATCGGCATGCCTTACAAATGGGGCGGTTTTGACACACCGCAAGAGTTTTGTAACAGGTTACAAAACGATGATCATGTCTATGCCGGCGATTACGCTTCTTCTGCGAAGGTTGCCGGTGGTGACAATGCCGTTAGCCGCTATGCCGCAGGTATAGACTGCTCGGGCTTGGTATCACGCTGCTGGAGACTGGACCGTCCCTATTCAACCCGCGAGCTTGGAGCACTCTGTACCCCCCTGCCCGATTTCAAAGACTTGCAACCGGGCGACATCGCGCTCAAACCCGGCACTCATGTCATTCTCTTCTTAGAATGGGCAGATAACGAAAAAAACAGCTTCTACGCTGTAGAAGCCGGCGGGGTTCCCCATTGGAAATGTTATCGCTACCGCGTTAGCCTCAACATGCTTAAAAAAGCGGGTTACACCCCACACAGATATAAAAAAATGCGCTGATCCATTTAAATGTTCAGCGCTTCATTTGAAAACCGGCATCAACGGCGGCGGCGGTGGCCAACCAAGGCACACAATGCCACAAGGCCGAGAGTTGCAGTGGTTGGCTCAGGAATCGATTTTGTAGTTCGGCATTGCCCAAAATTGGGCAATGCAGTAGCCGGACTAGGGAGAGGGGGAAGAGCATTGCCACTTCCCACCTCTCCCAAACCCTCACCCCCTCGGGCTAGGGTAGTATGGGTTTCCCTTCGGGAAAACTTATTTTGCAACAGTTTGTTCAGGAGTTTTGCTTTCTGCTCTCTTTTCTGACTTCTCGACGTCCAAATCCGGCAAATCTTTTCCCGCTTCTTCGCCCACTATCCCAGTTAAATGGAGCCACACCGACTAAAGCTGCTATCTCTCTTCGGTTAAGATACCCCAACTCAGGCAAACCACACAACAACATTTTTGCAGTTACGTATCATGCCTGACGTACCCAAAAAAAGCCATGCAAAAAGCATGGCTTATAAAAGGGATTGATAAAAACAGCTCAGCGCGTCAGTTGGCGGCATGCCTTAACGGTATTGGCCATCAAGAGTGCTATGGTCATAGGTCCGACACCACCGGGAACCGGAGTAATTGCAGAGCATTTATCTTTTACGGATTCGTAGTCTACGTCACCCACAATGCGATAACCGCGGGGGCGAGTAGCATCAGGAATACGGTTAATACCTACATCAAGCACAACTGCGCCGTCTTTCACATAGTCGGCAGTTACCATTTCCGGGCGCCCCACGGCAGCAACGATAATATCGGCAGTTTTGCACAAAGCGGGCAAATCTTTCGTGCGAGAATGAGCAATGGTAACGGTTGCATTAGCCTTTTTACTGACCAAGAGATTAGCCATGGGCTTGCCTACAATCATGCTACGGCCGATAACAACAGCATGCTTGCCGGCAGTTTCGATGTTGTATGCTTTCAACAGTTCCATACAGCCCTGAGGCGTGCACGGCACAAAGCCTTCCTCATCTTCCAACACAAGCTTCGCAACATTGATGGGGTGGAAACCATCCACATCCTTACGCGGATCAATATTAAGAATAACAGATTCCTCATCAATGTGTTTGGGGGGCGGACTCTGCACCAAAATACCGTGAATGCGCTCATCTGCATTCAACTTATGGATGAGAGCCACAAGCTCCTCTTGAGTTGTTTCTGTGGGCAGCTCCCATTTTTGAGAGTAAATACCGAGCTCTTCGCAAGCTTTTACCTTAGAACCAACATATACCTGAGACGCAGGGTCTTCACCCACAAGCACAACGGCTAACCCGGGAGTATGCCCTTGTGCCTTGAGTGCTGCAATCTCTTCGATAAGCCCGGCACGTATTTGCTGAGCAACTTCTTTACCATTAATGATAGTGGTAGACATAATAAATAAATGAGAATGAATTACTTTTTGTTCGGTTCAATGGGCTCAAAATCAGGCGTTCCGGCAGCAAGCAACTGATTTAATTTTTCGCAATACTCTTCTTGCTGCTCGGGTGTAATATCCGCAGGCACCTCAAGAGGTTCTGCAAGATGCACGACCACGCGAGAAAAGGGCTTAGGAATCACAAAACCATCCCAAGCCTTTTTGAGACGCCAGTATGATGAATAGCTGACACGTGCGGGCACTATCGGCAACCCGCTCATGGAGGCCAATTTGATCACGCCGGGATGGCATTTATAGATGGGGCCTTTGGGGCCATCCGGAGTAATACACATGCTACACCCGGCTTTGAGCTCTCGCAACATATCCATGAAGCCGGCTACACCACGACGACGACTGGAACCGCGCACCGCCCGCATGCCATAGTTTTTGGCAACCGTAGCCAACATGGCACCATCTTTGCTGGCGCTGGTGAGCATGCTCATCTGAACCTTTTTTCCTTTGATCACGTAGCGGTACACATAACACGGTACAAATACTCTGTTATGCCACAGCGCAATAATGCACTGGAAACTCCCCATGGGTTTACCGCCGGTATTGCCTAAGATTACTCGTTTTCGAAGCGTGAAGCATATCAGCGTGATAAAAAACCACACTATATGCCCCACCGGAACAGTCCACCACTTCTTTCTGAGCTCTGATGACATGATTACAATTTCAAATCAAAATGATACAGACGGGTCAACAGGTACCGTTGCTCCCTGCTCCAACGGTTTTACACCGGGAACTTGGTCAATGATTGATTCATTGAAAATCGCATTATCATCCTTCTTTTTGCCGAAGATGTCGTCATCAGATTCGGTCTTCTCTTTAGATTCCGTAGTAACGGGATCAAGGGAAGGCAGAGGATTCTCAGCCTCTTCTGTCTTAATGGCATCAACGTACTGATTGATGTCAACAGAACTGCGCAGTTTGAGGAGTTTACGCTCTTCTTCTTTTGAAGCTTCGAGCTCTTCACTGTTATCTTCCGGGGCAGCAGCCGTACCGCTCAATTGAGTCATCAGTACGCTTCTGAAGCGGTCGTTCGGATCTTCAGCGAAAACAGGGTCAATGGCATCATTCTCATATCTGCTATTCAAAACAGACTTGGGCAGAGAATAGTTGATGTTACCACTAATGGGCAAATCATTCCACTGACCATTAGCAGAGTTCATCTCTACCTCAACGCGAGCCGTAATCCGCATGTCGGCAGGGTCTGTTTGCACCATTGCAAGTTCATCAATTTGAAGAACATACTTACTCCCATCACTCAAGAGGTTAACAGATGATTGAGGGAAGCTCACCGGCACCTTGTAATTAGACTTTTTAAGAGAGGAAACAATATTCTTCTCGTAAATTGATTTTGCTTTCAAGCCAACGGATTCACGCACGCTGGCATTTCTGAGCTGCACACGGCCGGTGAAAACAGAGGGTTTACCATCGGAAGAGAGAGTCAATGAGACACTCTGCTCTGCGCTGGGGGAAGTATACGCTTCACCTGCGGCCAACACCTGCTCAAACATGCCATGAGAAATCAACTTGAAGGGCATACGTGTGATATCCAGAGAATACGGGCCATACAGGCTTGCACCATCTGCAATGCGCCCCTTCAACACGAAATCAGCGGTTTGCAACTGTTTGGCACCCATTGTCTTAGCAAGTTCTTCTTGTTCTTTAACCTGTTCAGCCGTTACGTTTTTGGGGTCGCGACAATTCAAGATAATATCTTCGATGGCGGCAGAAGTAATAAACAACTTGCCCTCTAATATGCTAAACTCATATTGACCGTTTGCTCTCGGCTCATTACCAATGCCGGGCAGCGCCAATTTACCCTTGCTCATGGTCACAACTTTTGAACCGGCAGATGTGTGAACCTGCAAGTTTGCTTCCCTGATGGCAATGGTGCTATTGTCTGGAGACCCTACATATAAATTGAAATTATCGCAGCTGTAGGTCTTAATTCTGAAGATGGAGTTTTCACCCACCCAAGTAGGCAGCTGTAAATTTCCACAATTACGGTATACCCTCACATCTGCACGACGTACTTTCAAGTGGTCTGCTCTGAACTCGCCACTGAAGAATGTTGACATATCAAGCGGGGCATTGATACCAACCAATTCTACGCTCTCAAGCATGGATGATTCGGGGAATCGAGCAACAACGCTGTCAATAACAAGAGTCATCCCTTCAACTCGGGGATTCTTAAACTCAACGGAAGAAGCCCCCCACGCAGCGCAAAGCTCTTGCTTTTTCTCATCAAGATACGATGCGGAGCACATCGAAGACATACTGAAAAAGAAGAATGCCGCAAAACACCCCATCAGGATTAGAATAGCCAACAGAGACACAAGCAACTTCTTACGAGAGCGACGGTTCTTCTCATCCTTAGATACCATCACTCTTCGTTTCTTAGTTACGCGCACCACCTTTGTGCCATCTGCACGAATAACAACCTCTCGTGATTTCTCTCGAGAGGGAGTGTCACTGTTCAATTGATTAATGATGTTTCTTACTTGAGAACAATCATCACCTTCTCTTGTATATTTATCGTCATTATTTTTACTCATGAATCTTAATATCAGGGATTATCTGTTATAGAGGAGGGGCGCTCACCGGTGCGCACATCGCGACCGGTCGGGTCAACCACATCCACCTTGACAAAATAAATCAAAGCTTTTCTGATTTTCTGTTCACCCTCCGAGCGGAAAAGGCGTCCCACCAACGGCAAATCCCCCAAAACGGGCACTTTATCTTCAAAACGCACATGCTTGGCTTCTTTCAACCCGCCCATCACCATAACGGTACCGGGCACAAGCGTAATCTTGGTATTCTCAACATAACGCTTAATCATGGGTTGCAGAATATAGTTGGGGGAGAGCTGGTAATACTCAATTCTACCGGAGCCATCAATTGCAGCAGAGTTAATGGGAGACCCCCAGTTGATGAAGCCTTCAAACTCGTTGGTGGTAGTAGTGAGAGCAAGTGTCACATGCTCTCCGTTTTCGGAAATCTCAGCGCTGTGTACCTGCAAGATTGTACCAAAACCGCCTATGGCATCATCAACCATACCGAATCTCACGAAATCGGTCGGGATTGCACCGGTCGCAACAACGGAGCCACTGCCACCGTTGTTATTGTTATTATTATTATTATTGTTGTTGTTATTATTATAATTATTGTTGTTGAATGTGGCGAGTTCTGAGGGCTCCCAGGTTTCGGGGAAGAACATTTCCGTTACATCAGCAAAGGTAACCTGCTCATCCATACCGGGGCTGAAAATCAAGCGGGGATTGCGCAGAATATCAACACCTTTCTTCTGAGACAAACCATTCATGATGAAGGTTACATCTACAGAGCTCCACACACCGCGAATCCCGAAGATAGAGGGAGAGCGATGCGCATTACCGGACTGGTATTCATAAGCACCGCCGGTGGAAATGAGGTGATCCATCTTGTCAGGTGAGAGAACCTGCGTACCACTGCGCAACCCGCTTGTTACGGAGGGGGCATCGGATGCGGGTTGGTGTTGACTCTGGAACAGAGGTATACCCGTTGCCGTAGAGGCTACGTTATCAGCGCCACCGCCTACTCCCATTTCTCCATTAATGTTAACATTGAAAAGCCAATCAAAGCCGAGCTGTTCGAGGTCATTTTCAGAAATCTCCATCACAATGACATTCAGCACCACTTGGCGCTGCTCTGCCATGGGTTCATCAAGCAAATCCTGAATCTCCTGCATGTTGTATGCCGTATTGCGCACATGCAGCTGGCGGGTGGATGAAGAGTATCGGGCCGTTGCCCCTTCGGGGAATGACACCCCCATGCTCTTGAGCGCCTGCACGGGGTTGACTCGGCGTACAATGAGGCGTGATGAATCATCCTCAAAAGCATCTTCATCATCAGACTCTTCTGCATCTGCAGCAGAATCAAAGAAATGCGGGGGCACCGTGAAAGTGCGGTCTATCATAGGCCCGAAATCTTTACCGGAGAATGAAAGCTCTATACCCGTTGTTGTATAATAATAACTGATACCCAGCTGAGATGAAAGAATGTCGAGAATATCCTTCACCGTCACATCTGTCATTTTCAGCGTAAGGGTGCGAGACATAATCTCTTGGTATCCCTGCGAATCCGGCTTACCGAAATTGGTGGTAATGTTGATAACGCGGCCTGCACGAGAAGCTTTACTTTCAGCTCTGCGAATCTGGTTCTGCAGGGCATCTATTACATCCATAATACCGGCATCTTCAAAAGTGATGTTGGATATACGGATTTCTGCAACAGATGCAGCCACAACATCTTCAAAGGTATCATCAATGCCGGATACATCCTCACCCGATGAGCTGACATCCATATCTTTGGGTGCAATGTCATACCCGGTCATATCCCATTGCTTATCAACATCAGAAAGCATTTGAGCACGGGTAGCATTGTGGGCATCTTTCAATGCAGCAGCCTTGCGCTTGGTAGCGGACTCAATCCCCTGCTGTGCAGCAGAGTTATACTCGTCATACTGCGCAATTTGGCGGAACGTGGCAATGGCATCGTCATACTTACCCAAATCAAGCTGACCATAACCAAGCTCAAGCAAACGGGTAACCTCTGCCACATCACCCACATGCTGTGGCGTTAAGGCAGGGTTAGTTCTCGTAGCATCCAAGGTGTATGTAAGCTCCAAAGAAGCGCGTTTGTTCTCCGGAGAAAGACGAATGGCCTCCTCTAAGAATGATATAGCCTCATCGCGTCGCCCTACCACACGGTAATCAATAGCCTTGGCAATCAACGCATCAGAAAGGCTATCCTTCACAAACTTTTCAAATTGCTGTGTGGCCGGGGTTTTCGGCAGTGCCTCAAGCGCAGAGCGATAATGCTCTACAGCATCACTGTAGCGGCGCGCCTGGTAAGCCAAACGGGCTTCTTGTACAGACAAGTGGGCGTCTCTCACCGCCATTTCATGCATCGCGGCACTCGCGCGCACGGTGGCGTCACTTGCTTGATTTTGAGCAAAACAGTACGGCGCTGAGGATACACACCCCAGTGCAAGAAGAGAAAGGATGGAGGTACGAGAAAAAGGTCTCATCATGGTAAGTGCACTCATTCTACCAGACTCAACGCGTGAAGTCACTCTAAAAGTGTGCGAATTTAAAAAAAATTAACGAAATTTTGTCTTTTCGCAATGAATTTACATTACCCCACACGCAGAATCCTCTGCCGCAAGGCGTTTACACACCACACAACAGAGGATTCCGTTTAGGGCTAGCGGTACGAACCTCAGTTATTGGTCGTATCCAAGAAGCCCTTAATGCAGCTGATACGCGTAGGATGCCTCAACTTACGCAAGGCCTTGGCCTCAATCTGGCGAATACGCTCGCGCGTTACATTGAACTGGCGGCCCACTTCTTCCAGCGTGCGCGGGTTACCGTCTCTCAAGCCGAAGCGCTGCTCAATAACGGCACGCTCACGCTCGTTGAGGGTATTGAGCACACCGGAGAGCTTTTCTCTCAAGGAGTTGAACGCGGCACCATCCATTGGGTTTTCTGCGCTCTTATCCTCCAAGAAATCACCGAAGGAGGTGTCATCAGAATCACCCACAGGCTGCTGCATGGAGATAGGCTGCTGAGCCATCTTGAGCACGCTGCGCACGCGCTCCACCTGCATGCCGCTCTCGGCTGCAATTTCCTCCGGCGTAGGCTCGCGGCCGAAATCCTGCACCAATTTCTTCTGCACGCGCATGAGCTTGTTAATAGTCTCAATCATGTGCACCGGGATGCGGATGGTACGTGCTTGGTCTGCAATGGAGCGGGTAATAGCTTGGCGAATCCACCACGTTGCATAAGTGGAGAACTTGTAACCACGGCGGTACTCGAACTTCTCTACAGCCTTCATCAAGCCCATGTTACCCTCTTGAATGAGGTCAAGGAACGCAAGGCCACGGTTGGTGTATTTTTTAGCAATGGAAATCACCAAGCGCAGGTTAGCCTCAATCATTTCTTTCTTGGCATCTTTGGCCTCGTTCATATTCTTGCGCATTTCTTGATAATGCTCAAGGAACTCTGAAACGGGCATCCAAAGCTTTACCTCGTACTCAGCAATAGCGTCTTTGTACTCCTTGCTGTCAAGTGCACCTTCGAACTGGCGGCGCAACTTCATCACGCGCTGACGAATCTCGCGCAACTTTGCTACAAAGTCCTCATACACCTTCCCCTTGAAGGAGAATTTGCGGTACATAAGGTCAAGCATTTCAAGCAGCTCTTCAAACTCCTTCTGGGCGGCCTCTACCCCCTTGTTGCGGCGGCGGGCACGGCGCAGGTTGTTGTAAGCGGCCTGGGCAGACTCATGCAAATCATACACCTTGTTGATAAGGGGCTGTATCTCTTTGAAGTACTGCTCGCGGTGGTCAATGTTCTTATCGGCCACTACTCGGTCAAAACGCTCCTTATTCTGCAAAATGCGCTGTGCAGTCTCCAAGTAAAGCATGGCCACCACGCCAAACTTGTGCAACCTGCTCTGCAACTCGGTTTCTGCGTGGTCAATACGAATGGAAAGGCTCACTTCTTGCTCTCGCTTAAGGAGGTCCTTTTGCCCCATTTGCTTCAGGTACATGCGCACGGGGTCATCCAGTATATCCATCTTAGCCTCAAGCTTCTCGTTTTCATCTTCTTCGTTAGATTCAACAAGTCGCTCACGTGCACTATAGTTATCAACGTCAGAGGCGTCAATAATATCAAAGTTCATACCACGCAGACGCTCCATGATTTCCTCGTAATCATCGGGGTTAATCATGTCGTTGGGCAATACGTCATTGATGTCATCATAGGTCAGATACCCATGCTCTGCACCCTGAGAAATCAACATTCTCAGCTTTTCATTTACAACGGGAGAGTCCAAAATACTCGTACCCTTCCCCTTGGCGGGTCTGAGGTCGGCGGCAGAAATCGGCGCAATGGCTACGTCTTCGTCACGTACCTCTACTCCCAAAGAGTGCAAACGCTCAAAGAGCTTTTCCGTATCTTTCTCATCATAGCCATCCATCGGCAGAGATGAGAAGATGTCATCATCCGTCACATAGCCATTATTCTTCTTGGCAAGCCCCAAAAGGGTTTTAAATGCCGTTTTAAGTGTAATGTCATCCGGGAAGAAATCCTGCAATTCTTTAGAGGTAATGCGAGGCGGGGTGTAAGCCTTGCGTTTGCGGCGTGCGGAGCGTGCCAGCTCTGCCGCAATCTCTGCCTCTACAGAGTTATCCGGATGAACAGCAGGCTTGGACTCTGCTTTTTTCTCAGCTGCGGGCTTTTTAGCAGCAGGGGCGGGTTCCTTCTTTACCTCGGCTTTCTTTGCCGGTGCCACCTTTTTGGCTACAGGCTTTTTCTCTGCTGCGGCGGCAGGGGCAGCAGCGGCTTTCTTGGTAGTTGGGGTGTTTGTTGATTTAGCAGAGGTCTTCTGCTCGTTTTTCTTTTCTGTTGCAGAAACAGCAGAAGAGGCTGTTTTTGCAGCGGTCGGAGCTTTTTTAGCAGAGGTTGCAGGCTTTTTGACGGCGGTCTTTTTAGCTGCAGTTGTTCTCTCTTGCTTTGTGGTATCGGTTTTCTTTTTCGATGTTGACATGTGATGCTGTGAAAAATTTGGCTATACTCCACGCTATACGCATTTTGTCAAGGTTTCGGCAAAATGCACACGGAGTATATACACAAAAATCATTATACGTCAACCCCCAAACCGCAATTATGACACACAAACTTATTTTTTACCTTTCTTAAGTAATTTTTACCGTCTTTATCCGGAGTTATACAATAGGCTTGATTTTCTGCATACAATCTGTATAATACCCCCATGCGCATCTGCTTGTGTATATTGGTTCTTGTATTCATCATTGTTGCCACAGTGGCAACGGTGGTGTACCATACAACCATCAATTCTCACTTGAGCTTTAAGCCAAAGCAAAACCATACAGAATACATTAACACGCAGCGCTCGTATCGTCCGCCGGCACCGGAGCCACCTGCGCTTGCCGCACCGGCCACAGCCACCCCCGCAGCTACCACCCAACCGTAATCCCTTGGCATGAGCATAGAGTCACCCGTCATCGGCTATACACTGGGAGACCAAGCAGGCATCGGCCCCGAGGTCATCGCCGCAGCTCTTAAACAAGTACCGCAAGGCGCAGAGTACAAGCTCATCGGCAAGCATATTCCCTGCACCCCCGGCCACCCCACCCAAGACACGGCAGAAGCCGCTCTGGAGCATCTGGAGCAAGCCGCCGCTGCCCTGAAAAGTGGCGAAATAGACGCCGTTGTCACGGCCCCCATCTGCAAAGAGGCCCTGCACCGCATCGGTTTCCGCTACCCCGGGCAAACGGAGTTTTTTGCAGACCGCATGGGCGTAAAAGATTTTGCCATGTGCCTTACCGGGTGCAGGCTCACCGTGGTTCTTTGCACCACCCACAAGGCTATCTCAGAGGTACCGCAACTGCTCACCACCAATGAAATAGTGCGCGTTGCCGCCCTGCTCACGCGCTTCTTGCAGCGCACGGGCAAAACCGCACCGCGCCTTGCACTGGCGGGGCTCAATCCCCACAATGGAGAAAACGGCGCCTTTGGCGATGAAGAGAGCCGCATCATTGCCCCGGCACTGCCCATCTTGCGCAGCCTGCTGCCCACAGCCCAATTTGACGGCCCCTGCGTGCCCGACTGCGTATACCGAGACGCCGCCACCGGCTTGTACGACGGCGTAGTTGCCCCCTACCACGACCAAGCACTTATCCCGCTGAAGCTCTTAGACTTCGACAACGCCGTAAACGCCACCATCGGCCTGCCGCGCCTGCGGGTCAGCCCCGACCACGGCACCGCCTTCGGCATTGCCGGCAAAGGCATTGCCAACCCCGCCAGCACCCTGCGCGCGTTCGAGATTGCCCTGCGCAGCGTACAATAATACGTGTTTTTTTGTAAGAAAAAGCGGACTTTTCGGGCGAAAAGGCGTGACTTTCAGGCAAATTATGCTAGAATATCCGCGAGATTATGAAATACAGAGGACTTTACACCGCAATCGTCACCCCTTTCAAGGATAACAAAATTGACAAAGAGGCACTCAAAGCACTGGTAGAAGCGCAGATTGCCGGCGGAGTAGACGGCATTGTGCCCGTGGGCACAACCGGCGAATCCCCCACGCTGAGCCACGAGGAGCACATGGAGGTCATCCGCTTGGCCGTTGAATACGCAGCAGGCCGTTGTCAGGTGATTGCCGGTACAGGCTCCAACAGCACAGACGAAGCCATTGCCATGACCCGCGAGGCCGAGGCCATGGGCGCAGATGGCACCCTGCAAGTTTGCCCCTACTACAACAAGCCCAGCCAAGAGGGCGTGTACCGCCACTTCAAGGCCATTGCAGACAACACCAAGTTGCCCATCCTCCTTTACAGCATCCCCGGCCGCAGCGGCATTGAAATTGCTGTAGACACGGTTGCCCGCTTGGCGGCAGATTGCCCCAACATCATCGCCATCAAAGAAGCCGGCGGCAGTGTAGAGCGCGTTAACCAACTGGTAGCCGCCCTGCCCGAGTCCTTCGCCGTACTCAGCGGCGACGACGGCCTCACCGTTCCCTTCATCTCCTGCGGTGCCGTTGGTGTGGTTTCCGTTACCTCCAACGTGGCCCCCGCCATCATGAAAGAGCTGGTAGACACCGCCCTGAGCGGCGATGGTCACAAAGCCCTCGAGCTGCAGAAGAAGTATTACCCGCTGATGAAGGGCCTCATGAGCTTGGACGGCAACCCTGTGCCCATCAAAGCAGCCATGGCCTTGCGCGGCGACATGAGCTGGGAGATTCGCCTCCCCCTCGCCCCGCTGGCAGAAGAAAAACACGGCAAGCTGACAGACCTGCTCAAACAATTCAACCTTCTGTAATCCCCCCCCCTTTACCATGAACATTCTCGTAACCGGCATCTCCGGCCGCATGGGCCAAGCCGTTAAGCAGGCTGTGGAGCTCAACCCCGCCACCACCATGGTTTCCACCCACGATGTGGGCCAAGACCTTGCCGCCGCCCTGCAACCGGCAGACATCGCCATCGACTTCTCCTTCCACGGTTTCACCCCCGAGCTGTTGGCCACAGCCGTAGCACAGGGCAAGCCCCTCGTCATCGGCACCACCGGCCACACAGCAGAAGAAAAAGCCGCCATTTGCGAGGCCGCCAAAAGCATCCCCATCGTGTTCGCCTCCAACTACTCCGTTGGTGTTAACACGCTCTTCTGGCTCACCCGCAAAGCCACCCGCATTCTCAAAGATTACGATATTGAGATTATTGAGATGCACCACCACCACAAGCTAGATGCCCCCAGCGGCACCGCCCGCACCTTGGCAGAGGTTGTGTGCGAGGAAACCGGCTTGGACTACGAGAAAGACGTGATGCACGGCCGCAACGGCTTGGTGGGCGCCCGCCCGCAGGCTCAAATCGGCATGCACTCCATGCGCGGCGGCGATGTTGTGGGCGACCACACCGTCATGTACGCTACGGATGGCGAGCGCCTGGAGCTCACCCACAAGGCCTCCAGCCGAATGACCTTCTCCACCGGCGCCGTACGCGCCGCCCTTTGGCTGGCAGACAAGCCCGCAGGCCTGTACAACATGCAGGATGTACTGGGCTTCACAGATTGAGGCCATGAGCTGCAACAACCCAGAGCTGCAACGCGTCATTTTCTCCCTCGGCTCCAACGTGGGGGATAGACTCGCCACCCTCGAATCCGCCTGCGATTATCTGGCAGATGTTTTCGGGGGGCTGCACCTCTCTCAACTTTACGAAACAGAGCCCGTAGGCTGCCCTGCGGGCTCCCCCCCTTACCTCAACGCCTGTGTAGAAGTAAGCACCGCCATGCCCCCGCAAGAGGTGCTCGAGCTTTGCATGCGCATTGAAAAAGAACTGGGGCGAGAGCGCAACGGCACCTACGGCGCCCCCCGCACCTGCGATATCGACCTCATCATGCATGGCGACACGCAGCTGCAATCCCCCACCCTCACCCTGCCGCACCCCCGCGCCCACCTGCGCGAGTTTGTGCTGCGCCCCCTGTGCGATATAGACCCGCACCTCACTCTGCCCGGCCATTCCCTCAGCGTCAGCGCCATGCTGGCCGCGCTTCCCGCGGGCCCGGCAGTTCAAGCTTTTGAGCTATAATACACTGTAACAATGAACAGCAAAATTGAGGCCATTCTTGCCAAAAAAGGCAAATCCCCCGTTTCTGAAATTACCGCCTACGATTACCCCACCGCCCGCCTTGTGGACGAGGCCGGCATCGACATGATTTTGGTTGGCGATTCTCTGGGCATGATGATGCTCGGCTTCCCCGATACCACCCACGTTACGCTCGACCACATGCTGCACCACACCACCGCCGTGGCACGTGCCGCGAAAAATGCCGTGGTGGTGGCAGATATGCCCATCAACACCTACGAAACCCCCGAGCAAGCCGTGCAAACTGCACGCGCCCTCATGACCACAGGGGCAGATGCCGTTAAGCTTGAGGGCGGCGCCGCCAAAGAGGCCCATATTCGCGCCATTGTTCAGGCCGGCATCCCCGTGCAGGGCCACATCGGCCTGCTGCCCCAAAAAGTTAAAGAAGAAGGCGGCTACCGCATGCACGGCAAGACAGATGAAGAAGCCGCCGCCATCATGCGCGACATGGAGGCCGTGGTGCGCGCCGGCGCTTTCTCCGTGGTGATAGAATGCACCCGCCACAGTGTAGCCGCCGCCATCACCAAGGCTTGCCCCATTGTCACCATCGGCATCGGTGCCGGCCGTGGCACTTGCGATGGCGAGGTTGCCGTCTTCCACGACCTCGTCGGCGGCTTCCCCTGGTTTGTACCCGGCTTCGCCAAGCCCCGCGCAGATATCTCCGCAGAAATCACACGCGCCGTCAAAGAGTACATCACAAACGTGCAACGCCCGGAGGGAGAATGATGTAGATTTACAATTTACCAATTACAATTTACAATTTTTTGGATTCTGAATGGCGCTACAAATAGCAGATGCTGCCGCTCTCATCCTCCTCGGCAAAGATGCCGAGTCGCTCTCTGCCATAGTGGCACAAGTAGGCATCAACACGCGCGATGAATACGGGCGCAACCTGCTAGACCACATCGTATTACAAGCCACCGACACCATCTCCCCCGAGGCAGAAAACCCGCTGTGCATCATCCGCCATCTGCTGGCATTAGGGGCAGATGCCTCCCGCACCCTCATCCACATGGTAGCGCTGAATGAACTCTGCTTCGAATACACAGAGCACGGCACACAAGAGTTCACCCTTAGCGTCAACAACGCCGTAGAAATCATCCCCCTGCTCATTCAGGCCGGCGCCCGCATCAGCCAAGACGCCCTAGACTCCGCAAAATACAACTGCGCCCCCGCCATTCAACAGCTCTTGCGCCAAGCCCCCCTTTGCCAAGAATAATGAGAAGCTATCATGCAAGCGGCAATGCCACGTGTAGTTTATAAATATAACGCGTGGGCCTCATTAGAAACATGAACACTATATCGGAGTTTGGCGGGCAGATGGCTCGCGTAAGCGAGCGGAATTTTTGAGCCCCGGCGAGGGGCGGCAAGAATCTTAGCCGGAGCGTGAAGAGAGCCCGCGACAGCGGGCGAACGAAACCTCCGGTTCAGATAGATAAAAAATAGGAGCCCCGTTGAAAACGGCGGCGACAGAAAAGCGTGGCTTTATGATTTACGACCATCAAAAT
>JAZNGY010000048.1:0-6213 GCA_045576695.1 Akkermansia sp. | reverse complement strand
CCTTCGGAATTGCAACAAATCGGGAATATGTAAGGATGGGGGCAACTCTAGCTTTGGTACCATGCGCTTATTATACCACGCCGAGGTGTCTTTGGAAATTCCGAAATGCGTTTACTCGCGACTTTTTAGAAGTTCCCATATTTTAGATTGTTAATATTTAGTATACAGCGTTATGCCCAGGGGTGCTCGTCTCTTCGCGCGAAGGAGTGCTGAGATACCTGATGCAACCTGCTGACGCCAGTTTATCTGTTTTTGAATGAGATGTCGAGCTAATTTTTTTTAAAAAACCGTTTTTGAGCGTTTTTTTTTTGCAGATATTCTCAAACTCACGTCACCTAACGCCATGATGTTGCGAATTCTCCTTATTTTGAACAAGAAAAACGCGAACCGAAGCACAGGAAGAGGAGTCCGACAAAACACAGATGATGTACATGAGAAAATCTCACTCTACAATTATGCATAATGCATTCTGGTATCAATGTAATTGAAGCTATCTCATTCAAAAACAGATAAACTGGCGTCAGCGGGTTGCATCAGGTATCTCTGCACTCCTTCGCGCGAAGAGACGAGCCCCCCTGAGCATAACGCTCAACATCATCAACATTCTAAAACACAGAAACTAATTAACAATGAAAAAGACAATTATCGCAATGCTTGTTCTTGGTGGGGTGGCCATGGCTGCTCAGACAACCGAGAAAGTAGCTTTCACCTCCCCCAGCTCTACAATAACCACGGCAAACAAATATAATCTGACGGAGGACTGGAGCCTGAACCTTGAGTTTCTCGGCGCCACCGGAACTGGGATGGGGAATAAAACAAATCCCAATGGAACGACGATTATTGATTCCGATGTTTTGGGGGTAAAAGTTTACGCCGCGCCGAATGCTGATGCAATCGTGACAATCGGTTCGAAAACATTTACGGAAGACCTACTCAATTGGACAGCGTGGGACTTTGGTTGGGCTTTTGAGGAGACAACCAAGCTTTATCTGTCCTATACCGCCGGTGAGCTTACACTGACTGCAATCGGTGCAGACGGAAATCCTCAGTTCTCCTTCAGCAATCCAATAACATACGACGGTGAAAGCGTCGTGAGCTTGACCACCGGTATTAGTCAGGCTCAGTTGGATGCCGCGAACGGTATGTACTGGTCCCTCCCGACCGGTACATTCACCGGTACTGCTGCCGCTCCTGTTCCTGAGCCTGCTACCGCTACACTGAGCCTTCTTGCTCTGGCCGGCCTGGCTGCTCGCCGTCGTCGCAAGTAAAGCGGTAGAAAAATATTACGATCAGCTGTCTGCCTGTTAACGGGCAGGTGGTGGTGCGGAGCAGAGCTCCGCCGGATAGCAGGCCGCCGTCGGTAAAGACGGCGGCCTGTGCTTTGCCTAACTGTAGCGCAGCTGGAGTGGAGGCTGAGCCTCACCTTGAATTTTCATCCTCTGTGTTAAAAAACGTGGGTCTGTTTCAAATCTGCCGGTAAAAATTGGAAAAAGAGAGCATTCTCGGAGATATAGGGTAGGGATGGCTAAAAAGTAACAAATTTCTATAACTCGATAAGAATGAATGTATAGAAGGGTGCTTACATCTATTTCTGAACAAGCCCTTTTAACTCTATTTTAGAGTGTTTATAAATTTACCCAAATGCATTTTTTATGACACCGAGGATTCTCAGTCTGACATTCAATGGCTTAACTTTATTGAAACGGCCAAAAACGGAAATAAACACCAGCAAATCTGAAACAGACCCTGTAAAAATGCAGTTTGGTTCAGGGCAAACGCATTAGGATTATGACACTTTCTTCAGATTGACAATTTACCATTTACAATTTACAAAGTTATTGAATTTACAAGCTCTTATATAAATATTCATCAGCTGAAAGCCCACCATAAGGCATTATCCTTTTTCCCTGCTACATAGCGAGAGAAACATGTTTTTGCGCAATGCTGCGGCCATAAAACATCGTGCTGCACTCAGGTCGATGTTTTATCAGAAAATTGTAAATGGTAAATTGTACATTGTAAATAAAGAACTTACAAGGTTCGTACCTAATGCGTTTGCCCTGCAGTTTGGTTCTATTTGCTTGACATTTTGGGTGAGAATGGCAACAATAGGGTAAATACAAAACGCGTTGTTGTATGGGGAACCTCATCGGCAGGCATACAGAACAAAAAACATTATGAATATCAAAAGTCTTTGTGTAGCCCTCATGGCCGGGGTTGTGTTGTCACCATCTGCTCTTGCATGGAGCACAACTGACCGCGCCGCATGTGATAAATTGGCAGAGCGTACGGAAAAAGGCTTTGAGGATATGCTTCGCTATGACGAGCGCCATATGTCTTGCTTTAATTATAAAGGTTGGGAGTTATGGCAGATTGAGGTGCCCGGGTTGTTGAGAGAGGTTGCTCGCACCGGCAATGTTAACCTGATTAGCCCGGGAGGGTTCAGTGCGTTGCAGGTTGCTTGTTACTATGCAGATGTTGAACTTGCCAAAATTTTGTTGGAAAACGGTGCCAAGGTAAATGCTCGCCCGAGCGGGTGGCAGGGGTTCGGTTTCCCCGGTGATACGCCCATGGCCATGTTGGTACGCGGTATGTCCGAGGAATCTGCTGCAGCCCGGGTGGAAATTGCGGTTATGCTTATGGAGCGGGGGGCAAATCCCGATGTTGATATGATGCATTGGGTGTGGGGTGCATCTGCACCTGTGGCTCCGTTCTGCTATCTTACTGATGCTCCATACAATAATGCCATGCGTTTGGCTATATTGAAAGGTAGTAAACAAAATTTGCGCACGCGTACTCGTACGTGGGAAATGAATTGGTCTGCGTTTTCGCCGGAGGTGATTCGTGTTCTGTTAGAGGGGGGGGTGAGCCCCAACCACTCTGCCGGTGAAAAAGGAGAAACTCTTTTGCTGCATCTGGTTCAATTGGGTGATGTTGAATTGATAAAGCTTGCGTTAGATAAAGGTGCTTCAGTAAATGAGAATCAGATATTGAAAAACAATTTCGGTGGTTACCTGTTTGCTATCCCGGTGGATGAGAGTGTCACCCCCGAGCGAGCTGTTAAAATTGCTGAGATGTTGGTAAAAGCACAGGCAAATCTTAAGATTACGTTCAATGGTAAGAGCCTGTACGGTTATTACAGCGGCTTTAATACTCCTGCTGCACAAGCCCTGTGCAAGTTCTTTGCCGATAAGTGAATTCGGCGCTGAGTCGTATGTTCAATGCTTCAGAGCGCACCGCCACACGTAAATTGATGTGGCGGTGCGCTTTTTCCTGTCAGTTGGCGGACTTTTGCCTTGAAAGGAGGACGACGGAGTAGTAAAATAGCCACGCTATGTTCTACATTACTACAGCAATTGATTATACGAACGGTTCTCCCCATATCGGGCATGCTTATGAGAAGGTCCTTGCGGACGTGTTAGCTCGTTGGCATCGAATGTGTGGCGAGCCTACGTATTTTCTGACAGGTGTAGACCAGCACGGCCAAAAGGTACAGCAGAAAGCAGAGGAGGCCGGTATCTCCCCGCAAGAGTATGCCGATACCGTTACGCAGCGCTTTATTGCATTGTGGGAGCGCTTGGGCTTGCAGTATGACGGCTGGGCCGCTACCACAGACCCCCGCCACGAGGCCTGCGTGCAGAAGATTTTGACCAGCCTGCGTGATAAAGGTTGTTTGTACAAGAAAGCTTACAAGGGCTTCTACTCCGTGCGCCAAGAGCAATTCCTCACCGATAAAGAGCGTGGGGAAGATGGCAATTTCGGCCCCGAGTGGGGGCAGGTGATTGAGCTGGAAGAAGAAAACTGGTACTTCAATCTCACTGCCCACATCGGCTGGTTGAAAGAGTTTGTTACCAATCACCCCGATTGCGTACAACCGGAGTTCCGCCGCCAAGATTTGTTGATGGCCATTGAGCGCGCAACGAACGATTTGTGCATTTCTCGCCCCAAAGACCGCCTGAGCTGGGGTATTCCGTTGCCCTTTGACCCGGATTTCGTGACCTATGTGTGGTTTGATGCGCTCATCAACTATATTTCCTTTGCCGGCTATTTGTCCGACGGCGACCCGACATTGCCTGATTTCGGCAAATTGTGGCCGGCCGCCTGCGAGGTAATCGGTAAAGACATCCTGATTCCTGCCCACGGCATTTACTGGCTGTGCATGCTGCACGCCATGGGCTTTACGGATGAAGAGATGCCGCGCTTGCTGGTACACGGCTGGCTCAACATTAAGGGCGAGAAGATGTCCAAGTCTCTCGGTAACATTGTAGACCCCAACGATCTGTGCGATGTTTTCGGCGCAGAGGCTGTGCGCTATTACTTGGTGCGCGATACCAAGGTGGGGTATGACAGCGATTATGACCCCGAGCGCCTCAAGATGATTTATAACACAGAGCTTGCCAATGACGTAGGCAACCTTTGCAACCGTTCTCTCAACATGTGCGTGCGCTACCTCGGTGGCGTGGTAACGGTGGCAGATACACTTGCCGAAGATGAGCTCTCCGTCTCCCTGCGCCAAAGTTTGGCAGATACTGAAGCCCGCTTCGCTGAGCTCATGAATAATTACAGCACCTCTGAGGCGCTGGCCGTGCTCAATGCTCACGTAGGGCAGTGCAACGCCTTTATTGAGAAAACCCAGCCCTTCATGCTGGCTAAGGATGAAACCCGCCTTGCCGAGTTGCAGAGCGTGCTGGCCCACTTGCTGGAGAGCTGCGCCCACATCGGCTACCTGCTCGGTTGCGTGTTGCCCGATGCCTCGGCTCGCATCCTCAGCCAATTGCAGGTGGATGCCGCATCCCTCACCCCGCAAACTCTGGCTTGGGGCATTCTCAAGAATGGTCACACCGTGCAAGCCCCCAGCCCCGTATTCCCCCGTATCCTTTCCGAGGAGGAAAAGCAGAAGATGGCAGAGAAAGCCGCCAAGGCCGCTGCTAAGGCTGCCCGCAAAGCGGCTGCCCAGCAACAGTAAGACACCATGTTTAATCAAGAGGTAATTACAGAGGCTGAAATTGCCGGCGTGCAAGTACCCGCCGGCAATGCCGTGATTTTGCCCGAGGGCTCCCGCATCTACATTACCCAAATGCTGGGTAATTCTATCACTGCGGCTACGGACATTGGCTTGGTGCGTATTACCAAAGCAGAGGCAGCGCGTGGCGGTATAATCCCCCCCGAGGAGCCTAAACCGCAAGAGGACATGGGCGACCTCACTTTAGAAGAACGCGTGTGGAAGGTGCTCGGCAATGTGTATGACCCCGAGATTCCCGTGGACATTGTTAACCTCGGCCTTGTCTACGAGGTGGAGGTGGTACCCCAGCCCGATAAAGGCGCATACGTGCACGTAATGATGACTCTTACTGCCCCGGGTTGCACAATGGGGCCCCACATTATGGCCGAGGCAGAGGCCGGCATCTACGCGCTCGAAGGCGTGGGCGATGTTAATGTGGAGTTTGTGTGGGACCCGCCGTGGAGCCAGAATATGATGACTGAAGAAGCCCGCATGCAGTTGGGCCTTATCTGATTCTCTTCTATGGGTAAGCAAGATTTGGAGCTGGCGGAGTCCGACATGCGTCACTTGGCCGAGATGTGCGCCATGGTGCTCTCCATGTTCGGCCAAATGCAGGCTGATATGGATGACCCCAAAGTGCAGGCATGGCACAAGCTTTGTGTCTCCATCCTCAAGTCTGCCCGCCAATTGCCCTCCATTGCTCACGATATGGAGCTTAACCCCGATTGCGGGTATTGGTTCTTCAAACGTACGTATGTGGATGATGCCTTCTACTCAGACCTACTTGAGGATTACCGCGATTCTGCCTTTTGGGCAGAGCTGGTAAGCCGTATGGCAGAGCAAAGTCTTGTTGAAAATCTGGGGGATGAACATGCCTCTCTTCTTTCCGATGATGAACGCACCGCCCGCGTTTCTTCCTTAGAAAAAGCTCTCTGGAACGAGGTCAATACCCACGGCCTCGACCGCCTCCTCTTTATGCTCCCGCCCGAAGAAAGTTAAGCTTCGGAACCGTTGATTCAATATCTACACGCCGTGTGGAAAGAAAGAGAATAAATTGAAATAGTTATCCTGTAAATTTTAATTTATCGGGGTGTTTGATGTGAGCGAAGCGAACCGAATTTTTGAGCCTCGCCGTATGGCGAGGCGGTATATGATAGTCAACTATGAATTTTGTAATTTTAAATTTTTGTTGATTTGACCGGTTACAGATA
>JAZNGY010000047.1:0-2765 GCA_045576695.1 Akkermansia sp. | reverse complement strand
TGTGTTCACAGCAGCCTGCATCAGGCGCAGCGTAGCCTGTGCTATGCTCCAATCGCCCCACTCCACCTTAACCGAAGGCTCAATCAGGTGTATTCCCTCCCCCTCGGTAAAAGCAGCTTTCTCCGGGCTCGATGCATCCACATGAATAAATACATCATGCCCCTGCTCCCGCAGATAAGCAGCAAGAGCATTCACCTGCGCAGGCCGCGCATGGCACAATACGAGATAAGCATCCTTCATACCTGTCACAACACTAACATCCTACCCGACCGATGTAAAGAAAAAAAGACACTCGTCTCCCACGCATTCTTTCGACACTTAGGAAGCCAATTTAAGCCCCCTCTCTTGTGTGCATGTGGCGTATGAGGCTTTTATATCATTCTATACCCTCTGATGTCAATCCATTTTTGGCGCGATTTTGGAGCGTAGCGACGCGAGCCGTGCAGGAGCGGAAAAATCGCGCCAAAAATTCGCCGGAAGGGGGCTGGCGAGGGTTTCCCTATACATCAGGGGGCTACAGTTCTTTAGCGCTGAATGTGGCCTTTCTCGGTTATAGTATTCCATCCACGCAGATGTCATTTCTATCGCATCTTCCGGACTCTTAGGCTCTCGGTGCAGGAAGAACTCATGCTTGTAGGTTCTCCGGAAACGCTCCATGATGATATTGTCGGCCCGGCGCCCTTTACCGTCCATGCTTATTTTTATGCCCTTCTCGCGAATGGCTTCTTTCCGGTCTCCGGATGTATACTGACTTCCCTGGTCGGTATTGAAGATTTTGGGGCAGCGCCCACTTTTCAACGCCATGTCTAAGGCATCAAGGCACAGCCTTACATCCATATGCCGCCCCATGCTCCGGCCCAGCACAATATCCTTTGCCTGCTTTTTCCAATCCTTTACTAAATCAGGGCTAATACCTACTCTGACGCTATCTGAGCATGCGTCTTGGCGCCTGTGAGCGCTTACAATGCTACCTTTTCCTTGAACTCTGCGGTGTAGCGACCTCTCTTGTGTATTTTTTCGTTTTGCATGTTTGTGTGTCGGTTGGATTATACACGCACACGATACTTTGCACAAGAAAAAGGGGGCTTAAACTGTTGTCTTAAAATCGGGCGCCATTATATTACGTAAATCGATAAAGTTTTTATTCCTCCAAGCAAGGCAGCTCCATCTGCCGATCGAAGTCGGATTTGAAAAGCCTGTCTTGAGTGATTCTGTACTTTTCAAACTCGTTTTCAGCGTGTTCCTGAGCAATCTCGGCAGATATCCTTCCTGCATCTTGCAATAGCTCTCTGTCATCGGCTTGCAGTATGCGGTCTAAGTGACGAGCCCAATCTTCCATGGTCATGGGAATCCTGCGTTTGGCGCGGTTCTCAGCAAGGTCAAGATAGGCGCTCACAATACGGCCAAGCTCTTCCAATTCATTTTCTTTCAGGTAATTTTTTGCCACCACTACGTCTGTCTTGACAATTTTACCATGCGGAGCTTTCTCCCAAGTTGTCAGCCCCATGTGCTCGACCTCTGCATCGGCTCGTTCCATAATCAGCTCCGCTGCGGTATGTCCATGGACAGCATAGTGCAGCTTATTTTGCACCTTAGCGTAAAAAGCGCGAGTTTCCGGTGCATGGGCATCGTAATCCATGCTAGTGGCATATATGTCTGTAATTTTCTGGTAAAAACGGCGTTCGCTCAAGCGAATCTCGCGAATCTCTGCCAGCAGGTGTTCAAAGTAATCCTGTCCCAGAAACTTGCCATTCTCCATGCGCTTGCGGTCGAGCACATAGCCACGGATGGCAAAGTCTCTCAACACCGCCGTAGCCCATTGGCGAAATTGGGTAGCCCGCTTGCTGTTGACTCTGTAACCAACAGCAATGATAATGTCAAGGTTATAGAAAAGAGTTTCTCTATTAACGTTTCGATTCCCCTCTTTTTGAACCTGTCGGATTTTCCGACAGGTTGCGCTTTCCTCCAATTCATCATCAGCATAGATGTGTTGAATATGCTCCAGAACATTTGTTCTCGAGCTGCCATACAACGATGCAAGCATCTGCTGAGTCAGCCATACAGTATCATCTTCCAAGCGCACCTCTATCCCCTCCGCATCGCCTTGCATAGCGAAGATTAAGAACTCAGCTGTACTATTGCGAATCTGTTGTTTCTTTTGCATAGTATGAATAAAAAGCAGTCGAAAACGAGTGGGGCATGTCTCCATACCGCGCTCGCATTATACAACTTATCAGATTTTTTTCCAGCATAAAATGAGCCTGGTATCATTCTAAAAATCTCGCGCATGCGGCATGAACCAAGCATTAAAATGCCATTTGTCTGAGTTGTGAGCCGAACGGAGCAATAAACTGCCAAAAATGGCGGTTCTTGCAGTAATGGCAAAATAAAAAGATTGATATATCAATGTTATTATTTGGGAGTGTGCCAAAAATGATGGCAGAGTCCCGGTGAGTTCGACTCCCATTGACGCCCCTGTCCCCTTTCGTGAGTTTCTCGAAAGGGGACATTCTCTTTATATAGCGCTAGCACCTTATAATACAGCTAGTTGTGAAGATTTCGGGTCAAGTCCTAACATGGTGAAATTTGATTTTTTATACTAAAATTCGCCCACATTCGATTAATACTCTTAACCGGTAGTTTTGAAAGTTGCGATAACCAAATCCGCGGCGTTGAATCAGTTTCATTTTTCTATGAAATCCCTCGGTGATGCCATTACTTTTGGTAAAGCGCCACATGCGAATAATCGGCTCAAACCATAAGCG
>JAZNGY010000046.1:0-5734 GCA_045576695.1 Akkermansia sp. | reverse complement strand
TCTCAAGGCAATTTTTACGAATGGCTATGCTTAAATTTTTAGGTTGATGAATCAGAGTTTGAATGTACGAATGACGATATACGAGGTACGAAGTTCAGAGTCAGGCGCCTGCGGCGCAGTGTTGCAAAGCCGCGCATGAGTTGCCGCTGTCATTACGGCTGTATGCCTGACTATTACTTCGTATTTTGAATCTCGTAACTCGTACTTCAAATTACCTGGCTCATCTTCTTTACAACTTTCCAAAAAACCGGTGCCGCGGTATCACCCCCACGGCACCGGTAAAAACTATTGCTGAATTCTTCAGCGTGAATGCAAGTTAAACTTTAAACATCAAAAATTCAACATCAAACATTACTTCTTCATTGCCGCGCGAATAAGCTCTGCGCACTCGGTATGGCCGTGAGTCAGGGCTGCATAAAGGGCTGAATCAAGGTTAGTAGCGCCTTTAGAGAGCAGCAACTGTACGATGTCCATATGGCCACCGAGAGCAGCGCCCAAAAGCCCTCGGTTGTAGGCAGTAGCGCCTTTGGAGAGCAGCAATTGTACGATGTCCATATGGCCTCCCTCTGCAGCGTTACTAAGCCCCAAGTCCGGGTCAGCGCCTTTGGAGAGCATGAGCTGCACGATGGCTATATGGCCACCACGAGCAGCGCCATAAAGCCCATCGTTGTAGTCAGTAGCGCCTTTGGAGAGCAGCAACTGTACGATATCCATATGGCCACCTGCAGCAGCGCCAAAAAGCCCCGAGTCGTAGTCAGTAGCGCCTTTGGAGAGCAGCAACTGTACGATATCCATATGGCCACCCAATGCAGCGCCAAAAAGCCCCGAGTCGTAGTCAGTAGCGCCTTTGGAGAGCAGCAGCTGTACGATTTCCATATGACCACCCTCTGCAGCGCCCTCAAGCCCCCAATTGTAGTCAGTAGCCCCTTTGGAGAGCATCAACTGTACGATGTCCATATGGCCACCCAATGCAGCGCCCCCAAGCCCCAAGTCCGGGTCAGCGCCTTTGGAGAGCATCAACTGCACGATGTCCATATGGCCACCCAATGCAGCGCCCTCAAGTCCATTGTTCGAGTCAGCGCCTTTGGAGAGCATGAACTGTACGATATCCATATGGCCGCCCATGGCAGCGCCATCAAGCCCCCAGTCCGGGTCAGCGCCTTTGGAGAGCAGAAACTGAACGATGTCCATATGCCCACCCATTGCAGCGCCTCTCAGTCCCACGCTCGGGTCAGCGCCTTTGTCAAGGCATTTCAGAACCAGCTCTTTGTGACCGTCGGCAGCGGCACCCATACAATAAATATTAAGTAGAAATCCGCCATTAAGCTTATCCAAAGTAGCAGTATCACCCTTATACCCGGCGCGTAAAATCTTTATTCCCTTTTCCGAGTAACCCGATAATTTCAAAAGATTGCATATCTTATCGAGAGGAGATACCGTGGTTGTAGCAGTATCCGGACTTGGTGCAGCCTCAGCCACGTAAGAAGTAAGTACACCGGGCACCGCGAGGAGGGAAAGAAGAAGTAATGCGCGTTTCATCATGTTTTTAATGGTTGGTTGTTTGTATAAGAGTATCATAAAATTAACATCTATCAGCCAAGAAGAAAAATAACACGTTTTTTCATTCAAATCAAGCAGTATCCCGGCAAAAAGTGTAGAAGCCCCACAGATGACAATACAGGTAATGCCAATGGGGACCTCTGCATACCGGGGCACAGAAAAATGTATTTTTTAACGCTCTGCTAAACATTTCGGTTGATAAATCGGAGTTTGAATGTACGAATGACGATATACGAGGTACGAAGTTCAGAGTCAGGCGCCTGTGGCGCAGTGTTGCAAAGCCGCGCATGAGTTACCGCTGTCATTACGGCTGTATGCCTAACTATTACTTCGTATTTTGAATCTCGTAACTCGTACTTCAAATTACCCTTTACGGGGCAAATCACCTACCGCAGGCAAACGATAACATGTGTTTTTGAGTTCAACATACAAAATTCGGCAGGGAAAACTGCTATTTCTGGCTTGCACTGGGGGATGTAAATGGTATAATGAAACCGTTATGAGTACAGACGCAACGAAACCGGAGCTTTCAGCTTCGGTAAAACGATATGCCCTTTACCTGATGGTAATGGCAGGCCTCGGTGGTCTTCTCTACGGCATCGACGTAGGTGTGATTGCAGCGGCCCTTCCGTATATTGAAGAAACCTCCTCCTACACCCCGCAAGAGATTTCTCTTGTAGTGGCAGCCGTGTTGGCAGGTTCGGTGCTTTCCTCCCTGTTTGCCGGCATGTTGGCCGAGTGGCTGGGGCGCAAGAAAGTCATCATCGTCTCAGCCTTGCTCTTCACGCTGAGCATCCCGGTTATCTGCTTCTCTGCCGGTTCCTTCCTCATGCTGATGGGGGGCCGCATTCTGCAGGGTGCCTCTGCCGGTTTGGTAGGTGTGGTAGTACCCATGTACTTGGCTGAGTGTTTGGATGCCAAAGCCCGCGGTAAAGGCACGGGTATGTTCCAGTTCATGCTCACGGTGGGCTTGGTATTTGCCGCGCTCATCGGCCTTATCACCACCATGTGGGTTGGTGATGCCAAGGACGTCATGGTAAGCGATACTGCAAAAACCGTTGCATGGCAGGTTATTTTCTGGTGCTCTGCCATCCCCGGCATCATCCTTTTCTTCGGTGCATTCAAGCTCAAGGAGTCCCCGCGATGGCTGTACCGCAACGGGCATGAAGACGAAGCCCTGCATGCGCTTGCCGCTAACAACGGCGAAGAAGCCGCCAATGAGATTTTGGCCGAAATGAAGGCCGCAGACGCCAAAGAGGCCGCGGACAAAGCCGCTATGGCCGAGGCAGCCAAGGGCGACAGCCTTTTCCAGCGCAAGTACATCATCCCCTTCCTGCTGGCCGTAGTTGTGCTGGCATGCACACAGGCTACGGGTATTAACTCTGTGCTGAACTACTCTGTTAAGATTTTCCAACAGGCAGGTCTTGAGGGCGAAACCGCCAACTACGCAGACCTTTCCATCAAGATTGTCAACATGCTCATGACCATCGTGGCTGTGACACTGGTAGACAAGAAGGGCCGCACCTTCCTGCTCAAGATGGGCACGCTGGGTATCATCGTAGGTCTTGCCGGTGTGGGCATCATGTTCAGCCTGGTAGAAGGCAAGCGTGTAGACGTTACCACATACGTTAAAGAGCAAATCAACAAGCAGCTCTCAACCCCCGGCACTCAAAACGCCCAGCTCGCTATCTCTATTGAAGATGTAGTGAAAAACGCTGCCGCAGACAATGCAGACCTCATTAAAGACGGCAAGGTATTAGACGGCGTGCAACTCATCGTTACCTACAACCAGGGTGGAGACAACCAGGTAGTTGCAGAATACTACGACCGCGCTGCCGAGCTCAAGAAGCTGGAAGGCATTCAGCAGAAAGATGCCGCCGGCAATGTCACCCCCCTCACCTATAAGGACGACGCCTTGACAAAACCCGTTGATCTTGCCGAGGCTCTGGCCCTCTTCACCCGCAAGCAGACCGGCCAGCTTACCGAGCAAGACAAGGCCAACGAAGTAAAAATGTCCGACAAGCTGCGCAAGGGTGAGATTGTGCTTGCAGACGCAAGCAAGAAAGACGAAGTCGTCAAGACCATCCAGAAGCTTGAGAAGAACAGCGACCGCATTATCATCGCCCCCGATTTCAATGCCGAGCCGAACTTCATTGACAACATGTGCTTCTGGAGCGAAAAGCCCGCAGTAGGCAGCCTCAAGGAGCTGACCATTGCCCGTGCAGAGCTGGGCATGAAACCCACCCCGGTAACCGGTTGGGCCGTAACGGGCTTCTTCGTGGTATTCATCGCCTTCTATGCCGCAGGCCCCGGTGTTTGCGTATGGCTGGCACTCTCTGAGCTGATGCCCAACCGCATTCGCGCTAACGGCATGGCCATTGCCCTGCTCATCAACCAGCTGGTATCCACCACCATTGCAGGCACCTTCCTGCCTTGGGTAGGCTCTGCCGGTTACTCCGGCGTATTCTTCTGGCTGGCCGGCTTCACGGTAATCTACTTCATCACCGCCGCCTTCTTCATGCCCGAAACCAAGGGCCGCACCTTGGAGGAAATCGAGCAGTACTTCACCACGGGTAAGATGCCCGAAAAGAAGGACGAAGAAGCTGAAGAAAAAGCCCAGGCCTGATAACATTCTCTCATCTCTCTGAAACTTACACACCAACACCCGGTTCTCGCAAGAGTGCCGGGTGTTTTGTTTACCCTGTGTTAAAGATTGCTGTTGATGCTTTCGTTTATGAGCAATGCTCAGCGAAAGCCACGCTTCATCATTTATATAGCTTCTGCTTTGCGGGAAATTCGGAGCATAGAGCGAGAGCGAGAGACAATGAGATAGGCACGCTTGCAAGGTGTGCGGGCAATGGCGCCGTTCACCAAACAGTGAAACGGGTGCGGGTGGGGGGGCGCAAATTATTTATCTGCGTAAAGCTTGGCGCGCTCGTTGCGGCGCTGCTCACGGCGGCGGCGCTCTTCATCAGAAATAGCACGCTCTGTAGCGGGGGGCGCAGCAGTTGGTGTTACACCATCCTGCTCTCTGCGATAAATGTCTGCAATGGCGTAAAAGAGGCGTACCAGTGTAACAGAATCATAAAAATTAGCATTTGCCAAGCGGATGCAATTTCTTTCAAAATCTGCCTGCAAGATTTGCAGTTCGATTACTTGGCGAGATAACAGTTTCTGGTCATCTCGGCTGGGTTCAAAAGATTCGATAGTATATTCTTTAATCTTGCGCAGATTAATAATCATGTCTTTGGTTTTAGCACGCAAGGGAGCCGTGGCGGCATCTGCAGAGGCGCGGTCAGTCACCCCCTGCATCAATGCGTTAATCTCACGCAAATTGTTACAATAAGCTTCAATAGTGGCCGATACTTCTTGGCCGGCAGTGGTATACTCTGCCAGAGCCGTTGTGCTCATGAACACGGGGCTGAGCAAAAGTACGGTAACCTTATGGCTTATGTTCATATGAAGATAAAAAAGGGGAATCAACGAATAAGGGAATCGGCATCGGAGTCCAGCATCTCCAGCTTTTGGAATGCTTTGATAAGCGGTGCAGAATGGTAGAACTGTTCTTTAGCCAAGCGAAGCATCTGCTGCTGAACAGCCAGCCCCGCCTTGCGCAAGTAGTAACTGCACAGCCCCAGTGCTTTTTTATCTTCTTCCGTAGTGGCTTTTTGGCTCACCATATGGGGGGCTTCCATTCCCTCCAGCATAGCTTTAAGCTGCCGGCCCAGCCCCAGCAATATGGGTGCCTCTACTGCGGCAGATTCTTTATCCTGAATACGAGAAAGGCAAGCCTCCATCTCGTTCATGCAAACCGTCATGGCATTATAAGAGTTAACGGCAGCCTGCCCGCTTGCAGACATCCCCCCGTCAACCAAGGTGGTTGCAGAAGCTGCCATTGTGCCTAGAGTGAGAACCAGGAGCAGTTTTTTCATATTCATACCGTTTCTTATATATAACAGAATGCTGTCGGAGCGGCAGCGCGCAGGAGAATACCAAGCGCGCTGCCACTTGTCAAGCGAAAAGCAATAAGGCTCAGGGCAAACGCATTAGGATTATGACACTTTCTTCAGATTGACAATTTACCATTTACAATTTACAAAGTTATTGAATTTACAAGCTCTTATATAAATATTCATCAGCTGAAAGCCCACCATAAGGCATTATCTTTTCCCGG
>JAZNGY010000045.1:0-59896 GCA_045576695.1 Akkermansia sp. | reverse complement strand
CGAATAAAGGAAAAATAGCGCGAAAATAGGTCAATTTTATCCACAATTCCCCAAATAAACCGAAAAATTGTTGCACCGAGCTCAAAATAATGCTATTCTGAGCTCAGTTAAATAAATATCACTACTAATTAGAAGTTCCCTTTTTTTAACAGAATGATATCAGCGGCGCAAAGCTCGGTGTAAAAAAAACAACATTTCATATTTTATTCCAAAAACTAACAATTTTGGCACTGCGTCAAAAAAGTCGCGGAATGACGGACTGAGGTGCGCCAAACACCAAGAGTGTGGTAATATGTGGTTGGAATGAATATCATACCGGCTCTTGAGATGAAGGGCTTGCGCACCTCTGCGTCAGATTGTACAGGGAATCAGATAGTTGTCAAGTACGAGTTTGTCTCATCTGAGACATTCATGTGCAGGTTATGCAATCGACGAATGCAAAGGCGAGGATGTCGCCAACTTACCGTGGTAGATACCCCCCTACATGCAGTATGACATTGAGTTGCAGATTGAGACGCCCTGTTTATACTGTCCTCATTGCTCGAAATATGCAGTAGTCAGCCCCCAATGCATACACCCCAAGCGTTGCATGACTCTTCGCCTTATGGGGTACATTGCAAGGTTAATGCAGGAGACATCAGCAAGACTGCTTTCCGGTCTTTTGCGCTTGTCTCAGAGCAGTATTCTACGAGCAGATAAGGGCATCCTCACCCTCTTGGATGAAGTACGCCCGATTTGCATGGACGGCAGGCGCGCATTGATTATAGATGAGAAATATCTGGGGCGTGATAAGAAGTTCGTGACATGCGTAATAGATGGCGGTACCGGAGAAATACTCTGGCATGGATAGCGTAGGCCGAAGCGTCAACTCTAAAGCCATTCAACCGTTTAGCAAAAACGCTTTCAAGGCATGCACAGCAGGTGCTTAACTTTTTCCGATATCGGCTGACCTCGGGACGAATTGAAGGGATGAACTCTATGATTGCCCGCATCCAACTCAAAACCCGAGGTCTACCTTCCGTTGATTACCTCCGGCTCAAACTCAGGCAGCTAACCTCCCCGTCATTCACGCGACTTTTTTGACACCGTGCCTGTTGTTTTTCAATACATTACAAAAAACATACATAAAAAATTAAATTTTTCTTCATTTTTTACTTGCCAAACGAATCAAAAAAGAGTAAAATGCCCTCGCACCCCGCAAATGCGGCCTGCAACAAGTGGCTCGGTAGCTCAGTTGGTAGAGCAGCGGATTGAAAATCCGCGTGTCGGCGGTTCGAACCCGTCCCGAGCCACTCTTTTTATGCCCACATATCTCGTCTACCAATAAACAGGGCGTAGCTCAGCCTGGTAGAGCGCCAGCTTTGGGAGCTGGATGTCGCAGGTTCGAATCCTGTCGCCCTGACTTTTTTCTCGAAATGGCTGCACCGATGTTACAGGTAAAGGGATTGAGCGTTGAGTTCCGCAACCGGAAAGGGACGAGCTATGCTGTAACGGATGTAAGTTTTGAAATTAAGGCCGGGGAGACCTTGGGGATAGTTGGTGAAAGCGGCTCTGGCAAATCCGTAACATGTTCTGCACTGATGGGGCTGCTGCCCCGCCCGCCGGCATACATACCGGCAAGCGCACAAGCCTTGTTTGATGGGGTAGATTTGCTGAAGATGGGGGAAAAAGAATTATCAAAATTGCGGGGCAACCGCATCTCCATGATTTTTCAGGACCCCATGACCAGCCTGAACCCGTGCATGAGCATAGGTGACCAAGTGGCAGAGCCGCTGGTACTGCACCGTGGCATGAAGTGGAAAGAAGCACGCGCCTTGGCTATAGAAGAACTGGCACGTGTGGGAATCCCCGAGCCGGAGAAACGCGCCAAAGCCTATCCGCATGAGTTTTCCGGCGGCATGCGCCAGCGAGTAATGATAGCCATGGCGCTTATCACCCGCCCACAATTGCTTATAGCAGATGAACCCACCACCGCACTGGATGTTACCGTGCAAAAGCAGGTTCTGGATTTATTGCAAGCACGCCAGCAAGAGTTGGGCACCGCGATTATTCTTATTACGCACGATTTGGGGGTGGTACGCCGCTATGCGCACCGTGTTCAGGTGATGTATGCCGGCAGCATTGTAGAAAGCGCCCCCACGGAGGAACTGTTGCAGCACCCCCGCCATGCATATACACGTGCCCTGATGGCCTCCCGCCCCGCTGCGCATGCCAAAGGAGAACACCTGCAAACTATCCCGGGGCTGCCGCCTACTCTTAAAGTACCCGTGAGTGGCTGTACGTTCAAAGACCGCAACATCGTCGGCAATGCTGCCCTTTGCCTTACCGACCGCATACCCGAGCTGGTGGAAATTTCCCCTGCACATTTTGTGCGCAACTGTCCCGGTTGTTTAGCCTGATACAAACCATGAAGCCCCTTGCCACCCTGACCTTAGCCATGCTTTGCATGCTGCCCGCCGATGCAGCGCCAGCCACACTGCCGCCCCCTGCCCCCACTATACCGGCAGATGCCGGGGCGGTGTGTGTCCGTTTGATGGAGCGCCGGCACCGGTTGATACGCAGCATTAAAAGCACAGCAGATGCCGATGACGCTACGGCAGAGCTACGGGTACCGGGAGAAATAATGATGGGGCTGCTCGCCACCCCCGATGCCCTTCAACTTACCAACGCGCAGCAAGAACACATCAGGGAGCTGATGAAGCCCAAAGAAGCAACGGCAGAAGACCGCACAGAAATCAACCGCCTGAAAGCTGCTGATTTTTATGGTTCTCATCTTTTGATGATGAGTTTAGGCCTGTGATTTTCCTATAACCTGAATTGATATACCCACCATGAAAAGAATGATACGTCTATCAGGCATCCTGTGTCTGTTGTTGGCTGTTCTTTTCTACTTTTGTTATTTTCCCTGCAAAATCGGCACCCCTCATCGCGCTGAAATTTGCTATACGGACGTCAATCTTCGTCAGCGCAAAGCCATAACCTTGAATGCCGAACAAACGGAACAATTAGCCGCTGTTTTAAAGGATGCCACTCCCACCATATTCGTTCACGAATCCCACGGCATGGGGAGTGAAGATATCCTCATCACCCTATATTATGCGGACGGCACCTGTAAAACCGTGTCGCTTTGGCAAGCACGGAGTGTTCTGTATGAGGGAGATGCCGAGGAGATGACCATGGCCGGCATGATGGGGGGAGGAATCCTACATTTCGGCGGGGATACGGATGCCGACAAAATACAGGATATACTGCGCCGCGCGGGTGTCGAGGCTGAGGGTCTTTAAACCTCGCAACAAATACGGATTGCAATTTCAAAAAAAGCGTGTATAATACCCGCGCATGCTGACCATCAAGAAACTGACAAAAGCACACGCAGGACGCACCCTTTTTTACGAGACAGAGCTCATCGTAAACTGGGGAGAGCGCATAGCACTGGTAGGGCCTAACGGGGCGGGCAAATCCACCCTGTTCCGCATGATATTGGGAGAAGACACCCCCGATGAAGGTCAGATTATCATGGACGAATACGGCGTGGTAGGCTATTTGCCGCAAGAGGCGGGCGACCCCAGCGACCGCACCGTGCTGGAGATTGCCATGAGCATTACCCCCGAGATGGGGCAAGCCATACGCACCATTCAACTCTGTGATGCCAAGGGCGACAACACCAGCGATGATTATGCCCACGCCATGGATATTTTCATTGCCAACAATGGCTACCAAATTGAGCCCAAAGCAAAGCGCATCCTTAAAGGGCTTGCATTCAAGGATGAAGATTTCCACCGCCCTGCCCGCGAGATGAGCGGTGGCTGGGTAATGCGCGCCCACTTGGCCCAGCTGCTGGTAGCTGAGCCGGATTTGCTGATGCTTGACGAGCCGACCAACCACCTGGACCTCATGAGCCTGCTGTGGCTGCGCCGCTACCTCATGAACTACCCGGGCGCCATCTTCATGATTTCTCACGACCGCGACTTCATGGATGAGTTGGTAGAAACCGTATACGACATTGAAAACCAAGAGCTGGTACGCTATACGGGCAATTACACCAAGTTCTTGGAGCTCAAAGAGCAGCGCTATGAAATTTTGCTGGCGGCCTGGCGTAACCAGCAGCGAGAAATCGCCCACTTCGAGGCATTCATCGAGCGTTTCCGCTCCGTTGCATCCAAGGCTGCACAGGTGCAAAGCCGCATCAAACAGCTGGAGAAAATACGCCGCATTGAAAAGCCCAAACAAGCCCGCCGCGTCTTCAAGTTTATCTTCCCCCAACCGCCCCGTGCCATGCAGCGCGTGATGGAGCTGGAGAAAGTAGGCCAAAGCTATGGCGAAAAACGAATTTACAAGAATCTGGACCTGCTCATCGAGCGTGGCGACCGCATTGTGCTGGTTGGGCCCAACGGTGCCGGTAAATCTACCCTGCTCAAGATTTTAGCCGGGGTAATCCCCATTGATGAAGGCAAGCGCACACTGGGAACCACAACCCGCATCGGGTATTTCTCACAAATGCGCTCCGAAAACCTTACCCCCAACTTCACCGTGTTGGAGGAAATCATGAATGCCGACCCCGAGCTGCGCGAGGAAGAGGCCCGTGCCGTACTCGGCTCATTCATGTTCCGCAAGCTCGACTGCGAGAAACGAGTGGAGGTGCTCAGCGGTGGTGAAAAATCTCGCCTCAGCTTGGTTAAATTCTTGGTGAATCCTCCCAACCTGTTGCTGATGGATGAGCCCACCACGCACTTGGATATCATGAGCGTGGAAGCCCTCTCCCAAGCACTTAAACGCTATGAGGGTACGCTGGTATTCATCTCTCACGACGTTCACTTCATCCGCGCGCTGGCAGAGAAGACGCTGCACATTGCCCACGGCACCGTCACCCCCTACGCCGGTGGCTATGATTACTACTTGGAAAAATCCGGGCTGCTCGACAACCCGGATGCCATGAACATGTAAAGCCACACATTAGCATTTTATTGGCACCCGCAGGATAAAACCTGCGGGTGTTTATTTGGCCTGAAACGGGGATTTTTCGGCATAGCAGTCATAATTCCTGCTTGAATTACGGGAAAAATGTGTTAAACTGATATAGTACAAACGCAGTGTCAAACATGAACAAAAAAATCATCCCTTATATCTATGGTGTAAGTGCCGCAACAGTCACAATTGCCACAGCCGGCATATTGTCTATGCTGATTTTGCCGGCCGGACATGAAGAAGAGCTGCCCATACCGGCAGACCGAGAGGCTGCCAAAGATATGGCAGATGTAATTATGCAGCACAAGTGCGCCGCATGCCATGGCGAAAACCCGCAATACAGCAAGTTCGTCAACTTCTTTGCGTTCGGCAAACTGCGGCGCGATGTAGAAGGTGCACAACGAGCCTTTACCATGAAGCATGATGACTCCGTACGAGGTGAACTGGTTGACATGGCCAAGATGGACTATGTATTACGCACTCGCCGCATGCCCCCGACTGCCTACACCATCATGCACCCGTCGTCTAAGCTTACCATGAATGACGTTAAAATCATGCGTTATTACTATGGCGAAGAGCTTATCAATAATGAGGCATTCAAAGCTATTGAACCGGCCGCAGTCGAATCAGATGACCTTAAGCAAGCACGCATTCTTTTGGGGCACATTCTGTACTTCAACCCTGCGCTTTCCACAAACAACAAGATTTCTTGCTCAAGCTGCCACGACCTCACCAAGGGTGGCACAGATAACAAAGCCAAATCGGAGGGTGTGCCCGGCGCAGACGGCAACCCGCAATTGGGCGGCGTAAACGCCCCCACTGTTTACAATGCAGAAACCCACATCCGCCAGTTCTGGGATGGCCGTGCAGCAGACCTGCAGGAGCAGGCAGGCGGGCCTCCCCTCAACCCGATAGAAATGGGCTACGATAGTCCTGATGATTGGGCAGACATTGCACGTAAACTTGCTGATGATGACCGCATTTTTGCCCTTTTTGTCAAGGTGTACGGCAATGGCACCGTATCCTTGGCGGACAGACATAACCCGGAAGCAGTCACCAAACTCATTACGGCCGAAACCATCACAGATGCTATCGCTGCATTTGAGAAAACACTTGTAACGCCGGATTCTGATTTTGACCTTTATCTTAAGGGAACAGGTACGCTCACCGAGGCACAAATGGCCGGCATGAAGGCATTCAAAGACTACGGTTGCTACACATGCCACGTAGGCGCCACATTGGGTGGGCAGAGCTTTGAATACATCAACACCAATTCTCCGCTGCGAGCCCACGCCGAGGGGTATCAGGAAGGTGCATTCGGGTTGAAAGACTTCACCAAGAAACAAGAACATGAAGACATGTTCCGCGTACCCTCCCTGCGTAATGTTGCGCTGACAGCTCCCTACTTCCACACCGGAACGGTAACTGATTTGAGAGAAGCCGTGCGTATTATGTTCAGCACTCAAACCGCTGCTTCTCCGTCGGAGTCCACCATTGCCAACGTCACAGAGTTCCTTAAAGCGCAAACCGGCAAATACAAGGGTAAAACCATTGATACGCTGACGCAAAAGGATATAATCCCCAATTACAATCGTGCTGAAAATATAAGAGTGGCCATCAGCAGAGCAGAGGCAGAAGCCCGCGCCAAGGCTGAGGCAGAGGCCCGTGCCAAGGCTGAGGCAGAAGCCCGCGCCAAAGCTGAAGCAGAAGCCCGCGCCAAGGCTGAGGCAGAAGCCCGCGCCAAGGCTGAGGCAGAAGCCCGTGCCAAGGCTGAGGCAGAAGCCCGCGCCAAGGCTGAGGCAGAAGCCCGCGCCAAGGCTGAGGCAGAGGCCCGCGCCAAGGCTGAGGCAGAAGCCCGTGCCAAGGCTGAAGCAGAAGCCCGCGCCAAGGCTGAGGCAGAGGCCCGCGCCAAGGCTGAGGCAGAAGCCCGTGCCAAGGCTGAAGCAGAGGCCCGTGCCAAGGCTGAGGCAGAAGCCCGCGCCAAGGCTGAGGCAGAGGCCCGCGCCAAGGCTGAGGCAGAGGCCCGCGCCAAGGCTGAGGCAGAAGAAAACGTAGTCATACGTCCGCACGTAGGCACGCCAATGGGAGAACGCAGCGTCACAATAGAGCCAGAGCAGCAACCGGCCCCGGTGCAAAGCCCCATCGAAATTATCCCCACCCCGGAAAACTGATGAGATTTTCCGTTTTAGCCAGCAGCAGCAAGGGTAATGCCACCGTTATATGCGGTGGCAACACCCGCTTGCTGGTAGATACCGGTATAAGCGCCACAAGAATACGCAAGTGTTTGCAAGAGTGTGAACTGAGCATCAAACAAATTGATGCCGTACTGTTTACGCACGAGCACACAGACCACATATGTGGGCTTGGACAGCTTGATAAAAAAGAAAAGCTCAACATTTACTGCACACGCTACATGGGCCAAGAGCTGCGTTATATCGCAGAAAACGCAGTATACACCTACATAGAGCCCGGCTGCCCTGTGCAAATAGGGGATATTCGAATAACGCCCTTCTCCATTAACCACGATGCGACGGATCCCGTTGGCTATCTTTTTGAATACAACGGTAAAAAATTGGGGTACGTTACAGATACCGGCAAAGTGACACGAGGAATGTCAGAGTTGCTGAATGGGGTAGATGCCCTGTACTTGGAATCAAACTATGACCCGGAGATGTTACGCAACTCCGGGCGCCCGTTTTACCTGATAGAACGCATAGCCAGTAACTTTGGGCATCTGTCAAACGAACAAGCCTGCGAGTTCGTGCGCAGCATTGCCCACCAAGGGTTGCAACATTTGGTGCTGGCCCACCTCAGCCAAGATTGCAACACCCCGCAAAAAGCTTTCAACTGCATGCAGAACACCCTGCGTGAGCTGCAACTACCAACCAACCTCTACTGCGCGCCCGCGGCAACAAGGCTGCCTTGGGTACATATAGCGTAGAACATATTCACTTAACACACTCAATAAATAAATTATGAAAAAAACATCACTACTGATGCTGGCGGCCATGGCGGCAACCACATTGTCAGCACAAGATGCAAAACAAATTGCCGACAATCTGACCGTCCCCACGGAATTAGAGGCCGGCAGCAAGCTGGTTCTGCCCAAAGCAGACGGTGCCAAAGTAGAATTACTTGGCGCAGATTACGAACAAATCATCACGAAAAGCGGCTATGTTCGCGGCGTTCTTAGTGACACCCCCGTCAACGTCAACTTTAAGGTAACAAAAGACGGCAAAGAAGCTTTCAGTAAAGATTACGAAATCATCGTCAAGAGCCCCCATAAGGCAACGGGCAACCCCAAACCGCAGGTTGTACCCTCCATCTTGCAATGGGAGGGCGGCCAAGGTGAGTACAAACTCGGAGATACCGTGGGCGTCTACTTCAGCGGGGGCATGAGCGAGGAGCAAAAGGCCATCATTCTTGAAGATTTGAGAGATGTTCTCGGTAAAGAGGTTCAACTTGCAGACAAAGATAAGGCAAACATTAAGTTTGTGAGAGTTCCCGGAATGAAAAAGAAAGACCACGTCACCCAGGCAGAAGCCTACAGACTGCACACGGATGGCACCGGCATTACCGTAGCTTCCATATCGGCTAAAGGTGTCTTCTGGGGCTCCCGCACCGTGTTACAAATACTCAAACAAACAGGGGGTAGCATGCCCTACGGCACAGCATACGATGTACCCCGCTACGAGGTGCGCGGCGTTCTGTTCGACATTGCCCGCACGCCCTACACCCTCAAAGACCTGAGAGACGTTATCAACGCCATGGCTTGGTACAAAATGAATGACCTTCACCTTGTTATCAACAACAACTACATCTTCTTGGAGGAGTATGTGAAGGACGGCCATGACCCGCTCAAGGAAGCCTACACCGCCTTCCGCCTGGAAAGCGACATTGTAGGCGAAAACGGCCAAAAACTCACGGCGGATGACGTGTACTTTACAAAAAAAGAATTCCGCGAGCTGATAGACTACGCCAAAGTACGCGGCGTCAACATCGTGCCGGAGTTTGATACCCCCGGCCACGCCCTCTCCTTTACCAAGGTACGCCCGGATTTGATTTACCAAGGCCCGATGAACCACCCCGGCCGTCGCTCTGACCACATTGATGCCGGCAACCCCGAAACCCTCAAATTTGTGGGCGAAGTACTGGATGAATACTTGCTGCCGGATGCCGCCATGGGCAACAAACCCGTGCTGGAAGGCTGTGTGATTCATGTAGGCGCAGACGAATTCTACGGCGAGGCCGAGGTGTACCGCAAGTATGCGGATGGCCTGCTCAAGCACGTCAAGAGCCGAGGTTTCACCCCGCGTATCTGGGGTAGCCTTACCCACAAACCGGGCAAAACAAAAGTTGAGGCTCAGGGTGTACAAATGAACCTGTGGAGCTCTCACTGGCAAGACCCCATCGAGGCTATGAATGATGGCTTTAAGCTCATCAACACCAACGATGGGCACCTCTACATTGTGCCCTTCGCCAATTATTACCGCATGGATAAAAACCATAAGTGGGTATATAACAACTGGCGCCCCAACTATGTAGGCAATGCCCATATCCCGGCAGGTCACCCCAACCTCATCGGTGCAACATTTGCTATTTGGAACGACATGACCGACCTCAAGCACTCCGGCTACGGTATGTATGATATTTGGGATGTCTTCTGCGGCTCTGCAGATGTGCTCAGCCAGCGCATGTGGGGTACGGAACACAACCCGAATAGCTTTGAGAACCACCGCAAGCTTGTAGAGAAAATCGGCGAAGCCCCCAACATCAACCCGCTCTACCTGCGCACAGGCGATGCCCCGGTGGTTGTTACCCCCACCACCCTGCCCTTGCAGCTCAATGAGCCCGCAGCAGGCCCCAATTATCACCTTACGGCAGAAGTGGAGCTTACCGAGGCCCCGGATGGCGTAGAGCAAGTGCTGCTCAGTGGCCCTGAAGGCAAGCTTTATGCCTGCATGAAGGACGGTACCGTTGGTTTTGTGCGTAATGATGCCATGACCTTCTCCTTCGGCGGCAAGCTGCCGGTAGGTAAGAAGGTGAAGCTCGAGCTCATCGGCAAGCCGCAAAGCACGCAACTGCTGGTAGACGGCAAAGAAATCGGCACACTCACCCTCATGAGCTATAAAGACCGTGAGGATGGCTGGAAAAACCGCACCAAGGGCCTGCGCTCCACCTTCATTTTGCCGTTGCAAACAGTGGGCGAGTCTTTCCAAGGCAAGGTACACAGCCTCAAGGTTGAATTCTCTGCCCCCACCACTGCCAAATAATGGACGCTGAACAAGAATACGCACTCGGGGCGGCTGCTTTTAAAGCCGGCGATGCCGCCACCGGTGCCGAGCACCTGCGCCATGCCGCTTTTGCCGGCCACCCCGAAGCGCAAAACCAGCTCGCTCGCGTCTATTTCGCGCAAGTGAAAACACGCACAGACCTGGCAGATTTGGAAGCAGCGGCCCAATCCGGCGACCATGTAGCACTTTTTGTGCTGGCCATGTGTTTTCTGGATGGCAAATTACTCGAAAAAGACACCGACAAAGCACTACTGGCGCTCCAACACGCAGCTGCTCGCGGCAACGTGATGGCTCAGGCCATGCTTAACGGTAATGCGCAAGGGTAATATTGCTGTTTATCATTACAAACGTATCGGCTCGGCAGTTATGCATGACTGCCGAGCCGAACTGTTTTAAACGACATACAACACGGCAAAAATAATATTTGCGTGTGTTATCATTTTATGCTAAAATACCCCTGCGCACATGAGAGAAGAGTTACCCAAGAATGTGGATGTAGTTGTTGAACAACAAGCCGACAAACTAAAGCGAGAACATAAGAATTCTCGCCGCGGTATCGTGAGCCGCAAGTGGGTACTTACTTGGTATATATTGGCACTGGTATCCCTCTTCCTTTGGCTGATGAAACTATTGGGGTATATATCTATTGTGTAACCTACCGGGTACCCCTGTTTTATCAATCCTCTGTTCAATATTTCGGTTGATAATTCGGAGTTTGTCGGGGTGTTTAACACGAGCGATAGCGAGTCAAATTCAAGAGCCCCGCGCATGCGGGGCGGCATACAATAGCCCGGCGGTGGCGCCCCGTCAGGGGCAGAACCCCGGGAAAAGATAAAAACAAAATTGGAACCCCGGCGAGGGGTGACATAATGCGTGGCGTTAATATTCACGTTGATTTTGTAATGATACAATGCACGAAAAATAAAATCCTTACGTCATAAAGCCACCCTTTATGCCACCCCGCCATTCGGCGGGGTTCGAATAACGTTTATTCCGGACCCGGGGTTCCGCCGCTAACGCGGCTGTACCCCGGGCTATCATATACCGCCTCGCCATACGGCGAGGCTCTTGAATTCGGTTCGCTTCGCTCCCGACTTCGCCCTGCGGGCTTCGCCGAGGCATGCGCCATCTGCCCGATAAATTACAATTTAAAGGACTGACGCATCCATCAACTGTAATTTTTAACAGCGCCTTATCAAATTACACCGACCAAGGTGATGCATTGTAGGCGGCATCAATTGCAGAGCTGAGCAGGTCGTGCACTTTCTGAGCATCAGCTACATGAAGCAAGCCAATCGGCGTACGCACCCCAGCGTCATTAATGCTGTTTTCAAAAATAATATCACCGTACCCGTTATCCTTTTGCTTAAACTCCTGAATTAAGCCGAGCATGAGAAACCACTCACGCGGGGTATTATCAGAGGTAAACAACAGCACCCGTTTTGCCGTAATGGCAAAGAAAGCATCGCAGCATGGCATGGTGGAAACTGTTTCCTTTTTACCCAGCAGGCGCGCCCAAAATGAAGTTTTGGGTGGCACCGGAACCGAAGGCAGAGCATCCGCGCACGGCGCAGCATACAGCAAAGGCTCGACTTCTCTCAATACACCGGCTAAGCGCTGCTGTTGTGCGGTAGACAATTGTTTTTGTGAATCTTGCATATTCTCTCAGCTATTGATGGAAAATGCTCGAACCGGTTAAAGGTACGAGCATTTTCAGTTTTATAATTTTATGTAAGAGGCCTACATGATTACTCGGCAGAAGCAGCTTCTGCAGCGGCCTTTTCGGCTTCCAATTTAAGACGGAGCTTCTCGGGCAGCTTAACTTGGATGTGAACATCACGCAGCTGGTTTGGCTCTGCCGGTGCGGGAGATTCGCTCATGAGGTCTGCACCGCGGTTGTTCTTGGGGAATGCGATAACCTCGCGAATAGACTCGCACTTGCCAATGAGCATCACAACGCGGTCAAGACCGAGGGCAAGACCACCGTGGGGCGGCGCGCCAAAGGAGAATGCAGCCAACAGGTGGCCGAACTGCTCCTCAATGGTAGCGTCATCCAAACCGAGCGCACGGAACGTAGCATCCTGCAAATCTTTTTCATGAATACGGATGGAACCACCGCCCAACTCATTACCGTTGAAGATAACGTCGTATGCCTCGGCGCAAATATCGGTGGAGATTTCACCCTTAAGCACCTTCTCTACGTCCTCGGGAACGGGGCGTGTGAAGGGGTGGTGAATAGCGCAGAAGCGCTGCTCCTCTGCATCCCAGCCGAAGAGGGGGAAGCGGTTGACCCAGAAAAGGTCAATCTCATCATTGTCTTTAAGCAGCTCCATGAACTCGCCACAGGCAAGACGCACACGGCCGAGGATGGTGCAGCTTTGCTCCCAATCGCCGGCAGCAAAGAAGATGCAGTCACCGCTCTCAATGTTTAGGCGCTCCTTAAGGGCCTCTACCTCTGCGGGGGAGAGGCGCTTGGTGATGGGGCTCTTCCACTCCTTGAGGTCGTTGACGTCGCGCACCTTGATGTAGGCCAAGCCCTTGGCACCGGCTTCCACAGCCGTCTGGGTAAGGGAATCCACCTGACCGACGGAGGGATTGAAGCCCTTGGCGTTGATAGCCTTCACGACACCACCGTTAGCAATGGCACCGGAGAACACGCGGAACTCGCTGTTGGCAAAGATGTCAGAGCACTCCGTAATCTTCATCTCGAAGCGGCGCTCGGGCTTGTCGGAGCCGTATTGATCCATGGCATCCTTCCAAGTCATGCGGGGGAACGGGGTAACGATATCGCGCCCCACGGACTCCTTGAACACGCGCTTGAGCATGTTTTCAATCCAGGAGTAAATGTCCTCGGGGGTGATGAAAGAGGCCTCGATATCAATCTGAGTGAACTCGGGCTGGCGGTCTGCGCGCAAGTCTTCATCGCGGAAGCAACGGGCAACCTGGAAGTATTTCTCCATGCCGGCAACCATCAACAGCTGCTTGTACTGCTGCGGGGCCTGCGGCAAGGCATAGAACGTGCCGGGCGTAAGGCGGCTGGGTACCAAGAAGTCGCGGGCACCCTCGGGTGTGCTCTTGGAGAGGATGGGGGTCTCAATCTCGAGGAAGCCCTGCTCATCCAAATAGTCGCGCATGGTCTTGGTGATGCGGTGGCGCAGTATCATGTTGCGCTGCATCTCGGTACGGCGCAGGTCCAAGAAACGGTACTTGAGGCGCAGGTCTTCGTTGGCCACGTTGCGGTCCAACTGGAACGGAAGCACGGCAGCGCGGTTCAGCACGGTCATGGCAGAGGCATCTACCTCAATTTCACCGGTAGCAAGATCGGGGTTGGTAGCATCTACCTCATCCGTCTTAAGGCGGGCTACTACAGTGCCGCTTACTTGGATAACGGACTCTACACGAAGATTCTCTGCATTATTAGCAAGCTCAGCATTATTCTCAGGATGGAATACTACCTGAGTTTTTCCTGCGCGGTCACGGAGGTCGATAAAGATCACACCACCATGGTCGCGAACGGTATCCACCCAGCCGCAAAGCGTTACTTGCTTGCCGGCGTCAGAAAGGCGGAGCTCATCACACGTATGGGTACGGTAACTGTTCATAATTAATATGCTTGCTTAATAATTCATCTGTTTTCAAAGTGCATGAATCGCACCATGAAGCGCGCAGAATTCTACTCCTTCCACCTTGAAAGTCAAGAAAATTTTCTATTTTAGCGTGGCATAAGTTTTTGTTTTCGCACAGCGTATACACGAGACGCCGCATTTGCTACAAAGCAGACGTGGAATGAACGCGAATGGAACGCAGTATAGCCCCCCGCAAATACGGCGAATTGACATTGTCTGCATAACACGCAAATAAGCGTTCCGGAGATAGCGTAAGAACAACTATCTCCGACTCCCCGAATAGAGGCATGGTTACCTTTGCATAGTATGACACCCCGTTAGCTGCTGCCGGACGACTTTGAGGCGCGGGCATGACAAAGGCATTGTAAACAGGCGAAAGGATACGGCCTTTTCTCATTGCCACGGCAGAAGGAGTCAACATTGCCTGACGATACAGGAACTGCTTCGTCACGGATTCGATGCCGGGTAACCCGGACGGCATACCGAAAGCAGAATCCATTGGCAAGTAATACTTGGCATCCACAATATACGAGGCCTCTTCATCTTGCACAATAATATCCGGTTCAAGACTTTTGGCAGCCGTTGCGATTCTGTCGGGGAACACCCAATCAGGCGGCAAAATAGACCAAAGGCGGGAGAAATCTTGACCCAACACGCGGCGGCAGGCGTCCTCCCACAAAAGATTAAAAGAAGAGCAGCCAAAGGCGTATTCCGATGCCGACTCCTCATCCACAGTGGATTGTTTTAACAAATACTCACGCAAAAGCAATAAAATGTACCTACGGCGAGAATCAAACTGCACGTTTAACTCAGACTCCACCAAATACAGCATGTAGGCGGTATCGTATGTATCATTCTCCGTTTCATCGGCATCCGGCTCCGGCAGCCCCAGCAATTCAACTAAACCCAAATGTTGTAAACAATGGAAGCATTCCTCAGCAATACGCCGATGCAGAAGCGTGATGGGATGGCGCGGTGCATGTTTGGTCTGCCTCGTTACAACATTGGGATACACGGGAGCACCCTGCTGCAAAACAGCGCTTGTTTTATGAATGGTGGCATGCCACAATACACGGCCATTCTCATTCAGAGATTCCGATTTTCGGACATCTCGGTACACACCGTTTTCCACAAAATCGCTCAGCAATGTAACCATCAGCGAAAGACGGTGCGAGGCCTCGGACTCCTGCTGCCATTCCGGCAAATCATGCTGAGCCGAATGTTTATAACGGCGTATAGCTTTGAGTACTTGGGCAAATAACGCACGGCGAGCAGCCGGACAAGGGCGATGAAAATCCCCCTGCTCCGGAATCCTCAAGGGCTCAGCATCCGCGTATTTCGGGAGGATGCAGACCATATTACCCTCCCGACAATAGATGCCGATAAAGCAGAAAGAATAATCTGCGCCGGTAATATAGCCCTCCAGCGGTTCAGCATCGTCAGCCTGCTCAATACCGCGGCGGTTGATAATGCGCTTTGTCAGCAAATCCGCAACCAATGCAGCTTTTTCTGAGAGAGGCACCCCAAAAAGCTCGCAAAGGGTATCGGCAGAATACGCCACGCGTTCTCTCACCCAAGAGAGAGAACGAACATCTACCGATAAAGACACCCCACTCATTTAAGCATCAGTGGATTCTAAGAACAATTCACCAATCAGCTCTTCTATATCTGCACTGACGATATCGCACAACTCAGAATAACGGGCACGCGCATTCTTGAATACGGCGCCGCGTTTATGGCGTGCAGCATCTTCAAACAAGTACATGATGACCTTACTCTTAATGGCCTCAATAAAAGAAGATTCGTCTTTTAACTCGGAGAAAGAGAGGAAGAACGGGCCCATTTGTTTATCCTCATTCACGCCCGCATGTTGCAACAACTTGTTTACATGGCGGCGCAATTTGTCCCAATTATGGGCATAATTTCCACTGTCAAGCAACGTATTCTGAGCATCATCAATCCCGCAATACTCAAAGCTCCAACGGCGTTTGAATGCGGTATCCATTGGGAATACCCCTTGGTCTGCGCTGTTCATGGTTGCCCAAATGTACAAGTTTTTGGGTAAACGTAAGGAGGCAAATTCAGGCAGACCCAAGTATTCAGCCAAATGAGGTGATGGCGTGATAAAATACGTACTTTCGCCGCTCTCGGTCCTATCCAAAAGCTGGAAAATATCTGCAAAAACGGAAGCCGCATTGGCACGGTTGATTTCTTCTATCAACAATAGGTATGGAGTTTCCGGCTCTGCCAATGCGCGGCGCAATATTCGGGCAAAGGGACCGGCCACAAAATCATAGCTGATACGCTCATCCGCAGCCCCCCTATTTTTGACAATCGGCATATACGAGCCAACAAAATCAAATGAAGTATACTCCGGGTGGAAAGTCACACGCTCCATATGTGCTTCCTCGAAATAGTCGACGGCATCTTTATTGAGTTGATGACTCTTACCGGTACCGGGAGCCCCGAACTTGATACGATTGCGTTTGGGATGCCAGCGTGTCGTTTTTTCCGATAAACGCACAACAGCCTCGTATTGCTCGCTCGTCATATCAAATAAGCTACCCCTGATATGATTGAATCGCTCCCCTACAACAGGATGGGAGATGAGAGTTTGCAACGGAACCGGGGGCTCTACATTTTTAATTTTTCGGAATCTGATACACTCACCGTCTTGCTCTTGAGAAATCTCAGCAAATGCAACCAAGGCACAATTAGGAGCAGATTCATAGCAAGCAACCTTATCCCCGACTCGGGCATCTATAAAATTCTTGTAAATCTGGCGCTTATTCCCATCTTCGTTAAGGAGAGAATAGGATTCTTCTTCACCTTCAGCCAGAGAATTAAAAGACCAATGAGCCGGATTGGCAACCAACAACCAACACCCCGATGCCCGCGGAGCTTTAAGATTCTCTCTGGCTACCGTACCGACATAATGAACAAAATCACTTACAAGCGCCGACAATTCTTCCTCCGGCACATCTGCCCCCCATTCACGGCGAAAATCATTACTCAGATTTTGCATGAAGGTGTAAGCATTTTGCATGAAAACGGTGGTTTTACCGCTGATTTTAGCAGCGCCTAAAGACTCGGCACAAAGCATCACCAACTCGTTGGTGAAGAAATAATAATTATTAGCAGGCGAATACAGCCAGCAATAAATGGAAGCCGGGTGAGTCATCTGTAAATGCCTGGCAGATTCATTACACACACCGGCTTCTCGTACTTTTATCATACGTTGCTCGGCCAAGTCTGCAAAATTGTTATAACGAGTACGGATATCCCCATCCTCATACAGTTTCTGAAACATGCGGTACACCTCAGCAGAGCCCGTACCGGGCTGTTCGCCCGGCAGGTCATCAGAAAGCACACCAAGCATACCATAGCTGTGAGTACCACGTTTACCACCAAAAACGTTTGTATGATTGAACACGCCATCGAATACATTCAGCGCCAGCTTTAACGCATCGATACAGGCTAAGAAAAGAGGGCGCTCGGCCGGGGCAGCACTCCACGCACTCCAAGCTTGTTTGAATGCAGAGGAGGCTTGCAGAGTTAATTGAACACGATCCTTGCGAGAATCTGCAAAAACAGTTCGATACTCTGCGAGCCAATGGCGCAATTTATCCGGGGTTATCATGAGCTGGGTAGATTAAAAAAGGGTTAAATTATCGCAGCATATTAAGAGCACGCTCCGTACAAGAGAGGGCGAGGTCTACTTCTTCTGCAGTATTATAAAGAGCAAAGGAATATCGGGTGGTACCGGTTGTGCCGAGGTATTGCATGAGAGGTTGGCAACAGTGGTGACCGGTACGCACGGCAATGCCCATTTGATCCAGCAAGGTGCCGAGGTCGTAATGGTGAACACCGGGAACAATGACGGAGATGAGAGCGCCACGATTTTCTTTGGGGCCTAGGATGTTGATATCGCCGAGGGCCTGCAAGCCCTCGTACATACGGCGGGTGAGAGCTTGCTCGTGGGCATCTATGGTTGCAATCCCCTGCTCTGTAACATAGCGCAAAGCCGCAGCCAGCACGATGTTGCCGCATATATTGGGGGTGCCGGCCTCATACTTGAACGGCAGCTCATTGTATGTGGTACCGGAGAACGATACCTCTTTAATCATCTCACCACCGCCTTGCCAGGGAGGCAGCTGGGCAAGCAATTCCTCCCTGCCCCACAACACGCCCGTGCCGGTAGGGGCATATACCTTGTGCCCGGAGAATACATAAAAATCGCACCCGAGGGCCTGTACATCCACCGCCATATGCGCGGTGCTTTGAGCGCCATCCACCAATACCAGCGTGGACGGGTTATTGCGTTTTGCAGCTTGGATAATTTGGGGGATGGGGTTAATAATACCCAGGGCATTAGAAACATACGGGGCTGCCACCAAGCGCGTGCGGGGAGAAAGCATGCGCAGATATGCCTCCATATCAAAGGTAAGCTCGGGGGTAAGGGGTATGGGGTTCAGCACAGCCCCCGTGCGCTGACAAAGCATTTGCCAAGGCACGATATTGGAGTGATGTGAATCCGTAGTAACCAAGACTTCATCACCGGCAGCAAAAAGGCCCGACAACGCCAGCACTTGAGACACCAAGTTGATACCGGCTGTGGTGCCGGCGGTAAAAACAATCTCCCTATCCGAAGCAGCATGTAAGAATTGAGCAACGGTGGCGCGGGCCTGCTCGTGTTCCTCTGTTGCTAAACGGCTGAGGTAGTGTGCCCCGCGGTGTATATTGGAGTTGAGCTTTTCATAATAGGAAAGCTCACACTGCAAAATTTCCTGCGGTTTTTGCGTTGTTGCAGCGTTATCAAGGTAAACCAAGGGCCGCTTACCGATGCGAGTGGCAAGAATGGGGTATGAAGCGGGAGAATCCATTATTGTTCAGTCTTTTTTGAGGTGCTCTGCCATGCGGAATGCTTCTTGGGGCACATATTCTTTCCAGCACTCATCACCGGCGTTAATCATCTGCACAATATCGCGCGGGGTACGGAAGAGCAATTTCTGGTTGAAATAGGGTACAGAGATGATATCACCATTATCAAGCAAGTGCTTGTACAGGTATTGATACTTCTCAGGGGCAATATAGGTGCCGGCAGTTACATATTCGCCTGTACGGCGATTGATCCACGGGGTGACGTAGAATCTTGTCTTATTAACGAAACACAAGCCGATGCTGGCCAAAATACCACCGGGTATATCTGCCCATTTCTCTTTAAACAGCTCATTGAGCAAGCCTATAGAAAGCGCGATTGCCACGGGCTCATTGGTGTACTGATTAAGCAGGGTTGAAACACGGTGGAAGTGCGTAATATCCGTCACCATCACGGTTTTACCCAGCGCCGCCAATGCATCTACACGGTCAATAAACTCCAGCAAGTCTACCTCTTTACCGCGCAGAAGGTTGGAGAGCGAAATCTCGCAAATATCCACCACTTTTTCGTGTTGTGCGGGGGGGAGGCTCTCGGTAAACTTGGCACGCACACTGTCCATCATCTCCAGATGAATGTTGCAAATGGGAGAGAAACTGCCACGCATCAAGACAATGGGGCGTTTGTACAAGAAGTCAGCAGGTTGCGCCACGGTACCATCCGGGCAGAAGAGCGTAGCCTCTGCCAGACCGGTACGCACCAACTCCAAAGCCAGCAGGCGGTTGTCAAACATGTTGAAGCCGTGGCCGGAGAAGCTCATGAAGTCAACCTCGTACATGCTGCGGTCCAGATTATCAGCCACGCTGTTCACAAACGCATCCATATGGTCACGATTGTAACACAAAGCATGTAGAAGGTTAACGCCCAAGATACCCAAGATACGCATCTGGATATCGTGGTCGGGCACCAAAAGGCGCACGTGCATCACAAAATCGCTGGGCGGGGCCTCCGGGCGCAACTGAAAACGCACACCAATCCATGCAGACCACGGGCCGTTATCCCGATACCCCTTGCATTTTACCGTGTTACAAAAGGCAAAGAAGCAAGTATCTGCACCGCGCTTTTCACCCAAACGGTTGATGAGTTGAGTGTACTCATAATCCATCATCTGCAACAAACGCTCTTGCGATACATAGCGGCGAACCGGGCCATACAAGGTATCGCTCACGGTCATGTCGTATGCAGAAATGGTCTTGGCTACGGTTCCTGCTGCACCGGATGAACGGAAAAACCAATTAGCCGTTTCTTGGCCGGCACCAATCTCAGCAAAAGTACCGTAGATGCGTTTATCCATATTGATACGGAACGCCTTTTCTTGTGTAGCGGCTAGTGTAAGAGCTTCAGCAGACATAATGTATATGGGGATGATTTAAAAATTATTCGAGCGGTAACACGGGCAGCGAACGCATGGGGCGAGGCGGCGTAAGGGGGATAAGAATCTCGGTCTTTTTATCCTTGCTCTTCTCGTCCATATTGTCGACTTTGAGGGTTGCCTCCTCAACAACCATATCTTGTAAGTGAGCAATGTCCTCCTCTGTCTTATAACGCGGATTAAGAGTAGTAATGCAGCCGTAGGGGTCATCACCGATAAGTGCAGCCCCCTTCGGCAATACGGGCACAGCCGGCAAAATGCGAGAAGCAGACGAAAGACCTACCCCGTATTCGATGAAGTCGCCAAGCGATGAGCTGCCCTTACCATGTACCGTGCAAGATGCCAATGTGGTATCCCCTTTCGGGAAATACTCTCGGTAGGTCAACATATCATAGCCGGAATTATACCCATCTATCGTGCTCTTATAGCAATGGTCTGTTGCGCGCATACCGGAAGCGCGGCATATTTCAACCACCTCAGTGTCGGAGGGCGGGAAAATCTCATCACTGGGGTAGCGGCCCTCTGCCGCAGAGAATACAGAGCCTACAATAGGAGAACAAATGTTGGACGCAAATGCCTGGTGATAAATCGGCGTATGCTCATTAAGGAAGCCGACCCACACACCGCAGGTCACAGATGAGTCATAGGCAAAAAGCGTAGCGTCAGAGAAGTCATAGTTTGTACCGCTCTTGGCTGCAACTTTTTCTTTGTAGGATTGCGGCAAGAAAGACTTAACAATGGCCGCAGAGCCCCCGCTCATGGATTCTTTCAAGATAGAATGAATACGAAAAGCAGAGCACGGCACAGCACCGGCTATCATCTCACCATTAAGGTTCGCTTTGCGCTCCCACAAAATGGTGCCGTTACTGTCCGTAATTTTGGTAATGATATAGGGAGTTACGGGGCGTTTACCACAATTGGGGAACAGGGTGTAGGCCATCACCATTTGCTTGAGCGACATGGGCTCTGTGCCGAGATAGACACGAGGATAATACTGCGGGTTAGCCTCTGTACTGCCGGGGTTTCGCTCCGGGGGGGTAATACCGGCTTGTAACAAAGTTTGAATAAAGGGCTTGCAACCGATACCGGGATGAGAGCTGAGAGCTATGCCGAGTCTGGCCGCAGAAGAAATTTTTGATTCGGCTAAAGCTTGGCGAATTGTTACGGAATCTCGGTAACGGCCCTTATCCATTTCAAGCCCCCATTCACCCAAAATACCCTCTGTACCACCAATACCGGCCAAGCGATTGTCTAAGGCATCATCCACTAAACGAGAACAAGGGGAGTACCCATTGTCAAAGGCACACAGGTAAAGAAACGGCAAAAGCGCCGTCCCTACGGGGCGCCGCCCGGATTCAATGAAATCGTAATTGGAGCGGTCAAAGCTGCGCCCTGCAACATACACCAACACTGCGCCGGTTTTGTTTTCAACGGCAAAAACGGAGCCATCCAAATAATTGTGCACCGGGGGTGCATCCGGGGGTAACGGGTCATTAAATCGCACATGCGAATAGTCTTCCCGAGACTCAATCTCTGCAAGTTTTTTCACAAGAGAGGCTTCTGCCGCATCTTGCATATCCTTATCAATTGTCGTATAAATCTTTATACCGGCACTCTTGATAATTTCATCTCCGCGCACCGGGTCTTTAAACAGACTGATAGCTTGCTGCTGAATAAGGGCATGCAAGTGCGATGTCTGGCGCCGAATGGGGCGAGGATTAAGCACAAGTTCCGTAAGTTTAAGGCGCTCTGCCTCTTCCAGCGTCAGGTAATCCAAACGCTGCATGCGGTCTAAAACGTCATTACGCCACTTTTTATTAAGCTCAAAGTTGCGAATAGGATTGTAGTTCTCCGGGTTTTTAATCAGCGCAGCAATACTGGCGGCTTCACACACTGTCAAATCTGCCGGTTCCTTACCGAAATAGCCTAATGAAGCAGACCTGATTCCGTAATAACCGCACCCGAAGTAGATGCGATTGAGATAAAACTCCATAATCTGGCGTTTGGAGTATTTTTCTTCTATGCGCATGGCCAAAAAGATTTCGACCATCTTGCGTTCATATCGGCTTCCGCCCATAGCTTGAACACGGCGCTCCAAATCATAGGCGTTACGAGCAAGCTGCTGGGTAATGGTAGAAGCACCCTGGTTTGCGCTGCCACCGGCTGCTATTGCCTCTTTAGCGGCACGTAAGATACCAACGGGGTCATAGCCATTATGAGTCCAAAAGGTTTTATCCTCCTGCGCCACTAGTGCATCTATCATGCACGGCGCAATCTTATCATAGGTGACATAACTGCGATTTTCATCAAAAAAACGCCCTATCTCTTTACCATTGCGGTCATATATAATACAGGGATGGTCTAAGTTATTAATGTCTTCCAGATTAAACTTTTCAGCCCATTTCTCATATTTAGCCGTAAAAATTTTGAATCCGGCATACCCGCAAATGGCAGAAGCCAGCAGAATGATGGCGAAAATAATGGAAAAACGAATCAAGAAGCGCTTCCACCAACTTCCTTTGCGCACAGGGTTAGCTTTGCGATCATCGATATTCTTACGACGTCGCTCTTCTGCCGCTTTTCGGCGAGTTTGGTATTCATCCAGATTGTCCATCTTTTCCTCATTATGATAGCAAAAAGCGCAACCGTTTTCAAGGGGCAAATGCGTTTACAGCGCTAACAAAGCCAATTAGCAGCTCAACTTTTCGCGTCTACTCTTAATTCTGAACAAAAATAGTATAAAAAGGGCTGAAGAAATAATCAAAGATATGACAGTAGCACACTCAACGGATAAAAGCTCGTGGCAATCCGGCGAACACAATAAGAAACAGATACAGACATTAGTCATGAAATAGGCAGGCAAACTGATAATCCAGTGGAAACGCCCGCGCGTTTTAAGCAAGACAGAGACAGCCCACAGAGTAAAGCATGCAAGCGCTTGATTAGCCCAGCCGAAATAGCGCCAAATGACTTTGAAATCAAAATTAGCGATTGCAATGACCGCTAAAAATAACGGCAAGGCAAGCATAAGGCGATTTACGTTGCTGCGTTGTTGAATTTTGAAAACATCTGCAACCATGAGACGGCAGCAACGCATGGCCGTATCACCGCTGGTAATAGGCAAAACAACGACACCTAAAATAGCCAACACGGCACCAACGGGGCCCAACAACAGAGAGCAAATCATATTGATAGCATTTGTGGCCTCAACCGTAATGATTACCTCTCGCAGGGTCATTCCGGCTACTGCCCAAATTAATGCCACTACCCCCTCTGCAATCATGGCACCATAAAATACGGGGCGCATATTTTTTGCAGAGATGAGGCAACGCACCATCATAGGGCTTTGCGTAGCATGAAACCCGGATATGGCACCGCAGGCTATGGTAACAAACAACATGGGCCATACAGACAAGTTCTGCGGATGCATGTTTTCAAAGAAGTTCATTGCCGGCAAAACCTCATAACCACTGAAGGGAAGCGCAATTGCAATTGAAACAGCCATGCAAAGGAACAGGGCACCGAATACGGGGTATATTTTACCGATGATAACATCTATCGGTAATACTGTAGCTAAAAAGTAGTATAATAAAATGATGAGACACCAGCCGCTCATCGGTATAAAAACTATTAATTCTTCCAGCATCTTTGCAGGGCCTACGGTAAAGACCACACCTACCAGCAGCATCAACACAATGCAAAGCACGCGCATCACCATACGTGCAGACTTCCCCAATTGAGAGCCGATAAACTCAGGCAAATTTTCGCCACCGTGTTCTGCTGAGGCCATGGCTGCCATAAAATCATGCACGGCACCGGCCAGTATGCACCCCAACACAATCCATAACAAGCAGACCGGGCCGAATAGGCAACCGGACAGCGCACCGATTACCGGCCCCAACCCGGCAATATTAAGCAATTGAATCAAGAACACGCGCCATGTAGGCATGGCGACATAATCCACACCATCTCCCTGCTGTTCACAGGGCATCTTCATAGATGTGTCAAAACCGTATATTTTCTCAGCGATGCGGCTATAGAGAAAATAGCCACCTACCAACAACAATACACACAGTATAAACAACAGTAATCCGTACATGTCTATAAAAAATATGGGAGCAACAGTCTATACTGTTACTCCCGCTGTTTCAAGTCTTTTTTTCAGAAATACCCTGCGGCATACCGTCATATTATTTTTTCTTGGACGAGCCCATGGGGGTCCAGCCTTCATCATCGGGGGTACCCGTGGGGGTAGAGGTATTGTCTTTCGTGTTTTTGGCTTTTTCTTCAGCCTCTCGCTGAGCCAATGTCTTATATGGTGTATCTTTAGACGGGTCTTGCTCTTTGGGCACCACCCAGAGTGCTATGGCACCCTCCGCATAAGCTCCGTAAATAGAATCGGGGTCTATGTTACGCATTTCTGTATACACGGCACGCAAACGGTTGGCAGAAGCACCATTGCGGCGCAAATGCCCAGCGTAAGCCGCCATGATTTCCTGGCGCTGGCGGCGGCTGTAATAACCGGAGGAAATCATTTGACGCACATAGTTATTGGCCTCTTCATGAGGCATTTTCTGCAATGCCTCAACAACGGTAATGGGGTCAAACGGAGTAGCGCCGGAGAACGACGGCATGATAGCCTGCACATCTGCAGCCTGAGCTAATAAAGAAGCGCGTTTCTCATTTTTTGCACGCACAGCCTTATCAATCAATTTCTCTTGCTCATCAAAAGCCTCCAACACCTTTTTCAAAGCAGCAGAAGCCGTCTCGGGGTCTTTCATTTCCTCTGCGCTCTGAACAATACCGCGCAGCGCCCCGGAACCATCCATAACAACCAAACAAGGATAACTCCAAATACCACCGGGGAGCGAGTGATTACCCATTACCTTGCGGTACTCTTTCTGCTCTTTTTCATTGGGCATTTGATAAATTGGCACCTCTAGCAAAACGGTAAATTTCGTGGCATCATGAATACCGCGTTTGCGGATAAAAGATTCATACGCCTTTTCGCTTACTTTATCGTAATTGGCACCGTAGCAAAACAGAACTATCGGCTTGCCTTTGCCGGCCTTTCTCATAGCATCATCATAGCTGCGAGCGGTTACGGCTTGCAGAGGCAGCACGTACATTAAAAAACTGAGAATTATTAAGAGATATTTCATAGCAGCCGGAATCATTTATTATTTAGCAACGCGAGCAGGACGCCCATATACATAGAACCCGACAACGGTAGACTCCCACTTATCGCCATCTCTGAGCAATCTCACATACCCTGCGGTGAGTTTTGATTTGCGCAAGTCAACGCGTATCATATTGCCGGTAATGGCGGGTACGGCATCCGTAGCCTCCCAGTTCATACCATCAGAAGAGATTTCGAGTTTGAAATCGCGATCATTCTTCACGTTTTCATTGAACAAACAAACCACACCATTGAGTTGGCTCGGGGCTTCAAGCATGACAGTCATACCGGAAGTACCTTCAAACTTGGCCGGGATGCTACCGCCGTGTTTCTGAAGCACAGCCCAATGTTGACAACATTGAGACATTTGATCGGGAGACAGAGTGGTAGCCGTGCGAATTAAGCCCTTGGCAGAAACAACTCGCCCGGGGAATGTGCGGAACTTCCATTTCTGTTTGGGGAAGTTTTTACGGCATTTGCGGTAAGCCAACTTACCGATAGCCTGGAAGGTGAGCACATCATTATTTGTAGCGGCGGCATATATGGCTTCACTCAAAGCAGCCCATACCACATCAGCATTCTTTTTATCAGCCTTGGCTCGGCCCATGGCTTTTACAATCAGGTTGCTGAATGTTTTGTGGAACTTTTCGGCGTCTTTATCCCCCTTGGGCAATTTACCCACATAATCCAAGCCCCAAGTCAACACTGCACCGGCGTAATCCGGCTTACCCATCAGGGTTTTAAGCGATTCTTTCAAATAAGCCAATTTTTCCTTGTAATCGGAACAGCCGTCAATTTGAGCCGTAAGAAGGGGTGATATATCCCAACGATTAGTACCGAAGGTATTGCATTTTTTGAAGAACGCCGCATACATTTTGTTACGCTCGGTTTTGTTTTGCACCATGGGCAGCAAATTCGGGTACACATAGTGACACACAAAAGTTGCAGCCGCATTGTGAAACTTTACAGCCAAGTTGTTAACGACTTTATCATGCAGCTCTTTCCAGCGTTCTTTATTTTGAGGTGCTTTCTGTTTAAGATAAGCGGCATAAGAACACAACGCAAACCAGTTAAGGGGCTGTGCGGCTATTGACGCATCGTAACATTCAAAGGCAGACTTCATCATCTTGCGAGATGCCAGCAACTCTGCCGCCGCCAATAATTGGGCGGACACTAATTGACGGTGGTGGTCCGAGTATAAATCTTGTGTCAGAATCAAGAAGTCCCAATCATACAAACCGAAAAATGTTTTATGCATGGAGTGCTGCCAATAAATGGAGTAGCTCATCTGCCAGCTGTTACCCACGCGCACGGTGTATGCACAGTGCCCGGGCTCGCCCATTGTCATGGCAGGTATGCCGGCAGCCAAAGCACCGAATGCACCGTAATGAGAACAGGCACCGCACACACCGCCGATTTCTCGGTGAGCCCATGCAGTTGTGTGATTGGTATAATCAAGAATCGGTGCTAAGTAATCAGCCGAGAACACGGAGTCACCTGCCACATTGCGCAGGCGGTACACCAGCTGATTGCATGCCCCCAAATATCCTTCGGCAGGGAGTCTCACATTATCTCGCTGCCACGTAAGAGAACGCACGCTACCCCAGCCGGCGGGGTCTTTACACCCGGTCACAATGCGCGTATCCCAATAGCCCAATGTGTTGAACACCACATTAAGCTTCCCCTCTTCAAAACTCTTGTTATAATACTCGAAACGGGCGAGCATATCTTGCTCGGACCACCCCTCGCGAGCAAACTCCAACGCTGTGGTGGTGGCAATGCGGCGTGTATGAGGTGAGTTCATTTGCTCCACATTCCGTTCGTAAATGGCAGCCAGATATTGCAAAGCCTTGCCCAACTTATCAGTTGGACCAGAGTACAACAACCCCTGCATCCAATCCAAATCTGAGCTGAGCAATGACAGCATCTGCGCACCTAACTTTCTTTGTGTTACCTTATCCAAGCCCTCATAACCCACTTTGCGAATCAGGGTCAGGCAAGCCAAATCAAGCTGCGTTTCGGGAGATTCTAACGCCTCGTAACGAGTTTTGGGTTTTGCTAAGGCCGGCAGCGTTTTTACCAACAACTCGCGGTAAATCACATCCGGACGTTTCCATTGTTCTGCTGAAAACTTTTTATTGGAATACCCTACACCATTTTTGCGCTTTTTGTCAGCGCGCACATATTTGTCAACCAAATGATCTGCACGGCGCTTGTATGCGCGGTTGTAGGCATTGGTACATGCCACGGGCACCACTTCTTGCTTGGGGTCTACTTGAACGTTGGCCTCGCGTATGGGCTTGAGTTCGGCCGGCGCACGCTTTTCCGGCACAAATGAGTCAGAATCTCTGGCTATGGACCAATCTTCCCCGTCATCAGCAGCCGGTTCATCGTCCTCATCCTCATCATCATCAGAGAAAAGGCCATCTTCGGCATCCATCTCAGCCGCAGAAATACCTTCCCTGTAATTACCGGTATGAACAACAACCGGGGTTGTATCTTCTTCACCGGGTAAGTCCAACGGAGCTTCTTTCGGATTTGTTACGGGTGCAACGTCAGACACCTGAGCAACGGGAGCTGCCACTGCTTTGGGTTTAAGCAGATTGTAACAAGGCATCAATAAATAGCCAAGCAGCATGGAGGCAAAAATGCCCCAAAGCAGTTTTATAAGATTTTGACTCATGGCACCATTAATTTCAGAGTTCTGAGAAGTAGATTAATACTGTTATTTTGCAGCACGCGACTCAATAGACGAGATTGCATCTGCAGCTCTATGCCGGAGGGTCTGTACACCGGTAGTTTCACAAACATGGCGCAAAGCAGGCAGAGATTTCGGGGTTCCATAGGAATCGAGGTAGCGCAATACATTTAACATCTCATCAATTTTGATATCAGAGCGCTGCAACTGTTCAATCATATACGGTTCAAGCTGTTCTACGAGTACGCCGGCAACATCATTCCACGCCTCCGGGGAGCGTTGCCACAATTTCAGCACCGGTACATGCATCTTTTCGGGCTTTTCTAAAGCCAAACGAATCACGACACTCTGAGAAACCGGGCGCGAATTTTGAGATTCAAATTTTAAATAATTCATCAGGATATCAAACACACGCGGGTTATACGCGCCCTCGGGTTCAAATACAACCAATGCATCCACAAGTGCTTTGTATGTATCGGGGGTGGTCTCCCACGGGTCCTGAAGAACTTCTATCAAACAATGGAAAATATCATTCTTCAATCGCTTGACATCAGAATTCGCTAAATGTTCGGCAGCAACGCGCACAACCTGTGCATCCAAACTGCGTAATGCCTTCAAATTCAGCTCAACATAATCCGGGTGATTGGGGTCGCGTCTATGCTCAACATTACCATTTTTACCCGACATGATTTTCTGTTCATCGCAAGCTACTTCATATATCCCTTCCTCCGGGTTGCTGTAATAAACTTCACCATACCGGCCCAATAACGTTGAAATGTTTTGCTTTTCGCCGGGGGCATCGGTAATGGTAAAGACCACGCCATATCCGCTGGCGCTTCTCACATTTTCCACATTTGCACCATGCAACAAGCGAGAGAGAGACTGGTTGACAAGACGTATAACATCATAACCGCACGGAATATACTTATCTCTGCCGTCTTGAGAAGATTTCGGATCTACGCTGTAACGTAAAAAGACGGCATAATGCACGCGGCTCGGGTAACCTTTCTTTGCATTACGGAACTGCACCATGTCTCTTTCGTCAAATAGGTGGCCTCCTTGCTGAGACTGGGTTTCCGGGGCTTGAGCTCCTACAAGCTCATCGGTGTATACTTCAGAATCATCAACTCTGTAATACCACATAGAAGGCATAGCTACACCCAACAACAAAATCACCAAAGAAACCACGGTGACCGGGGTTTTATGCCCTGAAAAAGAGGGAAGAATAAGAGCTAAGGATACAAGAGCGGAACCCAACGAAATACAAAGCTGGTAAGGATACTCCAACTGATTCAAGAAGGTGGGTTCTTCACCATCTGACAACAGGAACAAGAACACGCATACTGAAAATAAAAACAAGGCAAATGCGCATCTTACGCCACCGTTAGAGCTAAAAGGATTTTTTACACGAAAACGCTTTCCGAGGCGGTTTGCACGCGCACTTTGCCTCTGAATAGCTGATGATAACAGCTTGGCTACAGCATCACCGCCAACATCAGACAAAGCAATGCCGGCAGAAAATTCGTTATTCAAACAATCGGGGCATACGTCCTGACTGTCAGACGAAGCCCGAAACATTTTATGGCATCTCGTACATTCTTTTTCCACGTGCATATGTATACCACAAATATCCCCCCGAATCAAGAACGGATTTTCCCAAAACTTCATTAGATAATAAATACATATGAATAATTGTATCCGTAGAGATTATTTCACAGGCAACAACAACAAAAAGCGCCGAATTCTCATCGAATTCGGCAGCATGAAAAAAACAAAAACAAATAATTACAAAGAAGCGGGCACAGCCGGCAAAGAATCGCCACTGAGGGGTAAAGTAGTATATTGCGGGTGAGAAACCCTCAAAATGGGAGCCAAGCCATTATTGCCATACACAGCATTCCCCCTCAGCACCTCAGATTGGCAACGCCACCCGGAAGAAGTGGGGTAAACAGAAGCAGACAAAGTTGAGGTTTCGGAAACAGCTTTTTCAAACTCGACAATCAACGGCAACAAACCGACGGGGGAATCCAAATCAATAACGGAAGCAACCTTTGCGGGTTCGCTTTGCTGCGGTTGCAGAGGAACGGGCTTTTCCACCACCCTGACAGAACCGATAGCAGGGGCAATTCTCTGCTGGTTGTCAGATGATTCCGAAGACCAAGAGAAGAAACCTATGGCGAGAGCGCTCACGCCGAGAGTTGTTGCACCGCAAGCATATTTTACCTTACCGATGCTGGTCAAACGCAACAAAATGTGGTCCCACAAAGCTTTACGAGCGGGGCGAGTAACGGCATAACGAGCCACGCGCTCCCTGAAATCGTGCATAAATCGGTCTTCAAAGTTAGCCTCGGGATGAGGCTCCACTTTCAAGCCTGCAAGGAGGCCGATAATGTCGTCTTCACTAAGCTTTGTCGCGTTTGTTTTCTCGTCATTCATACCGCAATATTACAAACTACATTAGAAGAGACACAGTAAAACAGTTTTTTGTTCAAAAAAACTATTTTTTTTGTAAATTTTCTATTTCAGTCCCTCTGGAAGCAAACAAATCTGCCACATTTTCGAGCACCCAAGCTTCAATAAGCTGCGCAGCGCGTTCAATTTCACCACGGCGCACATGGTGAGATTTTTCAGCAATACTCTGCAAGGTATCAATATCGTACAAGAACACATCGGGCATCAAACCGCATGCCGGATCCACATTGCGCGGTACCGACAAATCAATCAAAAAGAGGGGGCGGTGATTTCTGGCCGCCTGAGCCTGTTGCAACACGGCAGGCGCCACAACATAAACAGGTGAAGCGGTTGATACAATGACAATATCAATTTGCTCCAGATAAGGTACCCACTCTGCAAAGCGAATAACCTTACCCCCCACTTTTTCGGCCAAATCTACGGCGCGGTCATACGAGCGATTAGCCACAAAAATACCTTCTGCACCGCGAGAAGCCAGACTTTGAGCCGTGCTGCGGGCGATATCCCCTGCCCCCACAATCAACACATTGGCACCTGCCAACCCGCCCAAAGACTCCCCGGCCAACTGCACCGCTGCAGCCCCCACCGAGGTAGGGCCGCTGGTAATTCGGGTTTCGGTACGCACTTTTTTACCGATGGTAAAAATGCGCTGAAACGTGCGGTTAGCGTAAAATGAGGTAGAGCCCGCAGCTTGCGCCACGCGGTATGCCTCTTTCAACTGGCCGAAAATTTCGGTTTCGCCGATAACCATGGAATCCATACCGGCAGCCACGCAGGCCAAGTGGCGCAGTGCTTGTCCCCCCTCGTAGCAATAAAAACAAGTAGACAAGTGCGCTGCGGCCTCGTTTGCGGCCAGAGTGCCGAGGAAGTAGTGCATGATATCGGTCCTCGTCCTATCGGGCATGGGGGTCCAGTAGTAAATCTCCGTGCGGTTGCAGGTAGAAAGCAGCACACATTCAGAAACGGACGCGAAGGCGACTATCTCTCTGTTGCTCTGCTCTAAATTACGCTTGGCAACGGCAAATTTCTCTCTGACATTCAGCGGGGCTGTATGGTGATTCACCCCCAGGCAGAACATCTGCAATGCTGCACTACTATGTACCGGTTGACTCACTTGTTGAAATAGTTAGCAATAGCCTCTACCAAATCCGCAATATTGTGATTCGTGCTCACAATATCGGGTTGTATACCGAACTCTCGCAATGTGGCGGTAGTAACCGGGCCAATGGAGGCAACCTTGCAATTCTCCGGCAAGGGCACACCCATAGCCATAAAATTACGCACCGTGCTGGAGCTGGTGAAGGTGATGACATCTGCTCCTTCCGTTTGCATGCGTTCGCGAGCCCCGGTAGGGTCCTCCGTTTCAGGCACAGTATTGTAAGCAATACATTCGTCCACAATAGCTTGACGCTTCATCAATTCTTTATATACCACATCGCGTCCCTTTTCACTATGTACCCAAAGCATAGTCACATTGGCAACACCGCCGAACTCATCGCCTTTGCGGTCAAACTCTGCCACCAATTCTTCTGCAACGGCTTTTTGTGGCATAATATCCACCATCAAACCGTGTTTCTTTAACTCTGCGGCAGTACCGGGGCCTACGGCTGCAATGCGGGCACCGCCGATTTCGCGTATATCTTCATACACGGCATAAAAGGCTTCAAAGAATTTGCGCACCCCGTTGGGGCTGGAGAACACCAGCCAGTCATACCGCGGGCAATCTACCACGGCGGCGGCAAAATCCTTACGATCAGTCGGCGGCGCAATGCGAATGGTCGGCAGCTCCATCACCTCTGCACCCAGGGCAGAGAGCGAGGCAGATAAATCGCCGGCTTGCTCGCGCGTGCGAGTTACAACAATGCGTTTACCGGCAAGCGGCATGCGTGAGTACCAATCCAGCGCATCTGCATAGGATACCACATCACCAATTACCACCACAGCAGGGGCACCCAGACCGGCAGAGTCAACGGCATCTGCCAATGTTGCAACAGTAGCACGCACGGAACGCTGGCGAGATGTCGCGGCCCATTGAATGGCAGCTGCGGGCACATCTGCCCCCTGCCCGGCAGCCATCAAAGACTCCAACGTTTGGCGCAAGCGGCTCATACCCATCAGCATAATCTTGGTTCCTTTTGCGGCAGCTATGCCTGCAATATCCAAGGTAGACTCCGCTTTGTTGGCGTCTTCATGAGCCGTAAACACGGTGAATTGAGTACAGCAAGCACGGTGTGTTACAGGTATACCGGCGTATGCAGGGCCGGCAATGGCAGAGCTGATACCGGGCACCACCTCAAAATGTATACCTGCGGCATGCAAAGCTGCGCCTTCCTCTGCACCGCGGCCGAAGATGTAGGGATCCCCCCCTTTCAAGCGAACAACGCACTGATACTCAGAGGCAGATTTCACCAAAAGCTCGTTAATTTTTTCTTGAGACATGGCATGTTTATCTGCACGCTTGCCTACATAAATTTTAGCACAAGCAGCAGAACACCAAGCCAACATTGCCGGATTAACCAAAGCATCGTACACCACGCAATCTGCTTTTTCCAGCAACGCACGCCCCTTAAGCGTCATCAAGGCGGGGTCACCAGGGCCGGCACCCACAAGATACACACTACCGAGGTTTTTCTTTATCATAACCTTACAATCAGCAAATTATAAAGATGCGCTGCCAGTGATAACAGCAGCCCCTGCACCCCCCGATACGGGGTCCGGCGCAGCACTCACTTTTTCCTGCTGAAGCCCGGTTTGTGCCGGTTTGGCTTGGGCAGCTTGCTTACCCATCTCTATCAACTGAGACACCGTTACCAAAGTATACCCACGCGCCTGCAAGCCCGTCACAATATCTTCTACGGCAGCTATGGTAGATGAATGGATATCATGCAGCAAAATAATGGAGCCGGGCTTAGCACTGCCGACTGCACGGTGTACAACCACCCCAACCCCGGGATGACGCCAATCTTCCGTATCTATGCTCCACAGAATGCTTCTCATACCGTAACCGGAGAACATTTTGTTCACGATGGAAGCATTGGTTGCCCCATAAGGCGGGCGCATCACTTTGGGACGGCGCCCCGTGGCAGAGGTTATGATGGAATTGGTGCGTGATATTTCAGAGGCAATCTTCTCATCAGAGCTAGCGGTCATCTTAATGTGGGAATAGGTATGATTGCCGATTTCATGCCCCTCTGCTACGGCTCGAGACAAAATGCCGGGATTACGTGAAGCGTTATCCCCCAACACAAAGAATGTTGCATGGGCACCATGGCGTTTCAAAATATCCAACACCTGCGGGGTCAGGCTTGAGTTGGGGCCATCATCGAAGGTGATGGCTACGTATTTGCCGGGAACACTCACTGATGACACACGGGCGCCGGGCATTACCGGCTTAAAAGGTTTAACCGGGGTCGTTGTTTCAGATTGGGGTTTAGTTTTATCAGGGTCGCTCGGTTGCTCCGTAGGGGGCGTCACTATTCCGGGTATATCCTCTTTCTGTTGCTGTTGTGTTGAACACGCAGCCAAAAACATCATTATAACAGTTGGAATAAAGCGTTTCATTGTCATCGTTCTATCTCCCTGCACTGATTCTACCTCTTCATTTCCCCCTTGGCAACTGATTTTGCCGTCATGCAGAAATTCCACATTTGACTTGCCAAATCATCGGCATCATGATAGAGTCATTCTATGATACTTGGCTCTGTTCATTCAGTAGAATCATGCGGCACAGTAGATGGGCCGGGCATTCGTTTTATCTTGTTTTTGGCAGGATGCAGCTTACGGTGCCGCTACTGTCACAACCCTGACACCTCATTCAAATGCAGCGGCAAAGAGCGCACGGTAGAGGATGTGATGGAGGAAATTGAGCGCTATGCCGCTTTCGTGAAGGCAGCGGGCGGCGGTGTTACCATTTCCGGCGGGGATCCGCTTTTTCAACCGGAATTTACAAAAGCCATACTGCAAGAATGCAAAAAGAAGGGGTTGCACACCTGCATTGATACCTCCGGCCACCTTGGGGCACAGGCGGATGACGAGCTGCTGGCCGCCACAGATTTAGTGCTGCTGGATATTAAATCTTGGGATCCGGAGCAATACAGCAAGCTCACCGGGCAAGATTTGCAGCCCACGTTGGAGTTTGCAGAACGCTTGGCAGCCATCAAAAAACCGGTATGGCTGCGCTATGTACTGGTACCGGGATGGACGGATAATCTTGCTGACATTGAGAAACTGGCGCAATACGCCCACGGGCTGGGCAATATTGAGCGAGTGGACGTGCTGCCATTCCACCAGATGGGGCAGTTCAAATGGGCAGAATTGGGGCTCACCTACTCACTGGCGGATGTTGAGCCGCCTGAGCCGGAGCTTACCAATGCAGTAAAAGGCATTTTCCGCGCTAACGGCTTCGCCGACTGCACCAAATAAAAAGGCAGACGCTCAATAATTATTTCTCGGCAAGGGTGCGGGTGATTTCTTCTACAATCACCTCCACACTCACCAAGCGGCCCTGCCCTTCTTCACCGCAGGCAAGCATGCCACACGCCTCGGGGCCGATAATACGGTGATTGTCACGGGCTGCAAGAACAGCAGCATTTTGCTGCGTGGCGGGGTGGGTCCACATGTTACCGTTCATCGCCGGGAAAATAAGAACAGGCGCACGGTTTGCAAGGTAAAGGCTGGTGAGGGCATTGGGCGCAAAGCCTTGGACCATACACGCCATGGTATTGGCAGAGGCCGGCACAATGGCCAGCAAATCCGCCTTTTGTGCGAGGTCGATATGCACCGGCACCCAGCTGCCGGTCTCGTCCTCAAATGTAGTAATGACAGGGTTGCGGGAGAGCGTCATGAGCGTAAGCGGTGTGACAAACTGTAAGGCAGTAGGCGTGCAAACGCAATGCACATCATGCCCAAGCTTGACCAAACGAGAAGCCACATCTGCCGCCTTATAGGCAGCGATAGAACCGCATACACCGAGTATAACCGTAGCCATGGCGCTCTCCCTCCCCCTATTTTAATTAAGCTTCAATTTCAACAATCATGTTGATTTCTACGGCCACGCCAAGCGGCAAGCTCACCACGCCCACGGCAGAGCGAGAGTGGGCAGCCTCCGGGCCGAACAGGGCTACCAGCAAATCAGAAGCACCGTTAAGCACTTTAGCCTGGTCTGTGAAGTCGGGCGTGCAGTTTACGAAACCGTTGATGGCCACAATCTTCTTCATTTTCTCAAAGCCACCCAACTCTGCCTCAATTACGGCAAGGCGGTTCAAAATGGCTGCCTGAGCTGCTTTCTGCCCATCCTCAATGCTGACATCTGCCCCCAATTTACCGAAATAGGACACATCACCATTGATGGAGATGCCACCGGAAAGGTGCAGGTAATTACCGGTGCGAATGCAATTGACATAGGAACCAACGGGAGCCGGAGCCGGATTAAGCTTCAGCCCTTTTTCTGCGAGTACTTGTGTGTTAAGCTGCATAATTAATACGGATTGTTACCCCCAGAGAATACTATATTCCGCACCCGTTTGGCAAGGCATTTCCGACAATTATGCCCTGATTTGTATTTTTTTCAAAAAAAATCAAACTTTTGACTTGCTAAGATAAAGATTTTTGCTAAAGTTTGAATGTATCCCCCCGTTTTAATAGGAATAATTAAATCATTACATCATGAAGAGAACACTTTTTCTGACCGCAGTACTTACTTATTGCACAAGTGCTGCCATGGGCGCTACGTATACAGACCTCACCAACTCGTGGTGTGATGATGTCAATAACGTTATTTACGATGGTCAGGGGCATTTCATCGTAGAATCAGGCTCCAGCACATCCGTAGACCTTACCATCAATCTGGAAGCGCTGATAAGCTACGTTAACTCTAACGACTACAAGTCCGGCAACTACATGTTGCTGTGGGATGACAATGCCGCAGATTACGGTTTGTCTGATAACGCAGATACTTCAGTAAGTACCGGCAGCCGCACCCCCTACCTGACCGGATACTGGAACAACGCCTCTTGGGAAACCACCAAAAACATCAGTTATTCAACGCTTTCCGAATATGCGACAGATGGTTATGTTACCCTCAATATCACCAACAGCTCCACAAATGGAGTAAAAGTAACGGCAACAGACAAAAACGGTGAGTCAGGTACCCTTTACGATGCCTCAACACTGAGGGCGGCCGCAAACACTGAAACCAACGGCTATTACGTTAACCTGAACTATGTTACAGCCGTAACGCTTAACACAGTCTCCACACTGGACACCGACAGCTATGTGCCACCCGTTGACTACAGCAAACCCTTTGTCAGCCAACGTACGGATGGCACCACTGTGGGCAGAATCACCTTCTTGGGAGACTCTATCACCCACGGTGTCAATGACCAAAGCTACCGTTGGCAATTTTTCAAAACACTTACCGACAACGGCATTGAAAACGAAATAGTGGGTCCCAGAGAGGGATATTACAGCACCCCCGGGCATACAGAAGATGCCGGCAGCAACTACGGTGGTGTTGCGTTTGCCAATGTACACCTTGCACAAGCCTCCGGCCGCACACACAACATCATCTCCGGCAGCACATCTTACACGGTAAATGGCTCTTCGTATTCATCCGGCGTAAACTACGGCGGTCACTCCACCGCCTCCACGGCCGAAAAATACGACAGCAACACGTGGTTCTGCATGATGGGCACCAATGATATGCTGTCCGATGGCGGCGCCTCTACCACAGACTATTGCAACAAGATGGCCAAGATGCTGGGTGGCAGTGTCAGTTACACGGAAGGAGAGGGCTACACGTGGACCGCAGACAACACCAATTGGGGCACCATGGGCACCATTGTAAGCGATGTACACACCGATGGTGATACCTTCTACATGCTTTCCATCACCCCGTGGACCCAACATGCTAACAGCAACACGGAAAGTTACCACTACGGCGCACAAGAGTTCAACAAAAACCTTGAGTTGTGGACAGAAGCATACAAAGCCCACACCGGCAAAAATGTGGTGTATGTAGATGTTACCCGGGGCATGGTAGACAAGACTGCTAATGTTTCATTCTACAGCCCGGGTGCATTCTTCAACACCCCCGGTAAAGATGGTCTGCACCCCAACGACCAGGGCTCCATCATTATGGCCGGCAATTTGTCGCGCGCCATGGGTATTGGCGGGCGCACGGCCGGGCTTGAGCGCCAAGGTACCACAGAATGGAGCGGTGTAACCGTGGGAACCGTCAACAATGGTGCAGAGCGCTTGTTCGGCGAGAATGCCTTTACCATGGCAGATGGCTACACGGTAGACTTGAGTGCCAACTTCGGTAACGGCGCCACGGACGGCTGGTTGGATGCATCAAACACCCTGAGCATTGCACTGGGTGACGGCACCAACAGCGGCACGCTGAACCTGAGCGAAGGCTACATCATGTGGGGTAGCGATATCCTTTTCTGTTGGGATAACTCCACCTTGGCCGCAGAAGGCAACCTGCGCATAGCATGGCACAACGGCAACACGGCAGACAACGTGCTACAGGGCTATTATGTGTGGCTTGATGATATGCTCATCGGCCAAGGCCTGAGTGCAACAAAAGGCGAAGGTCTCAATGGTATTCTTCTTTCTGCCTCCGGGGCAAACGGCACAGTTAACACACTGTCTTGGACGGATACGGCATACGCCCCGACCACGCTCGGCAAGTACTCTGCAGAGAACGCCTATATTACCGTACAAGATAGCGCAGCAGTCTCAACACTTGTAACCAACACAGCTTATGTTACCAGTGGCGTGGATTTCTCTTCTGCCACAACGGTAAGCGCAACAGCAGGGCAAATACTTGTCACCGATGACGAAACGGCTGCAACCAACGGCACCACCAAGATTACAGCCGGTGCCGGCTGGACCGGTCTTACCAACTGCTCTCACAAGGGAGATATCAACGCGCAGGTAACGGGTACCACTCAATATACGGTATTCGGCGCCATGAATAGTGCATCTGCCGGCAAGCTCACCTTAGAAGTGGTGGATGGAGCTTCCGTGGGTAACGGCACATACAGCGGGCAACAAGCAGCCATAGCCGGCTCTTTCGGTAATGGCTCTGCAGAATCGTTCAATGTCTATGTGAACGGAGGCACGGTGAATGGCGATATTGTGGGTGGTGCCGTACACGGCGCCGGGTCCATCGGCACCGTTAAACTGGTTATCAACGGTGGTAAAGTAGCGGGCCAAGTGATGGGTGGCTCCAAGACAGGCGGAACGGTGGGCACTGCTACCATTATCGTTAAAGACGGCGAGATTACCGGTGGCATCAACGCCGGCGGCAGTGCCGGCAGTGTAGGCCACGCCAGTGTAGCCATCTCGGGCGGCACCATCATAGGTAACATCACTAAAGGCAACGCTGCTACATCTCATGTTTCCGTCATTGGCAGCCAAGCAACCATAGAAGGCAGCATCGAGGCAGACCGCGTCAGCTTTATTGAAGCAGACTACAAGCTCACCTTATCCAACGTCAATGAAATTGAGCTCACGGAGCGTTCTCAAATTCGAGCCGTAATGGGAGAGCAAGCAGCCCTCGACGCCTTAACTCTGGGCAACGGCACCACCTTTACCGCATGGAAAAACGGCACGGCAGCTCAAACCGTTACGGCCCAAGAGACCTTACTGCGACTCCAAACGCTGAGCGTAGGCAAAGGAGCAACCCTGAATGCCAACGTTAAGTTTACAGCAGATTCATCACTGTCACTGGGTGGCACCCTCGCCATGGGCAGCGAGTTGGCACTGGAGTCCGGCATGACTCTCAGCCTGAGTAATGATTTGTTGAAACAGCTGTATAGTGGTGAAGAAATCAGCCTGTTCACCGGTGTTGACGCCCTCTCCATAGATGGCAAAGACATTGCAGCCGGCACCTATATGGACGCAACCGATATCTTCACCGGCCTCAGCGATGAGTACACCTACTACATGAGCTACGACGGCAGCAAGGTAAATCTGAGTATCCCCGAGCCGACCACGGCTACACTGAGCTTGCTGGCCTTGGCTGCACTTGCCGCACGCCGCCGCCGCAAATAAGGTAACAAGACAACTCAATACAAGCCGCTACTGTTACGAGGTAGCGGCTTATTTGCTTGTAATTTTCCACCATTTTGATAGAATACCCTCGATGAAAAAATCATTTTTAACAGGTTTGCTGATGCTCTTGAGCTTGAGCTGGACACATGCAACCGCAGCAGAAAAAAAGCCCAATATCATCTTGATTGTTGTGGATGATATGGGATGGGGTGATTTGGGACTTAACCAACCGGCAGAACATGCCGGCACGCCCCGTATTGACACCCCCGTGCTTGACCGCTTGGCAACACAAGGCGCACAATTGCAACGCCACTACACCTGCGCCCCGGTATGCGCCCCCGCAAGAGCCTCTCTCTTTACCGGCTTGCACCAAGGCCACGCAGAAGTTATACGCAACAACAGCTTTGACGCCGCCTTGGAAAACAGCCACACGCTCGGTAGCGTTCTCCAAGCAGCCGGATACAATACCGCGCTTATCGGCAAATGGGGTATAGGCGGTGGTCAAGAAAGTGGCGGCACACCCGGCACCTGCCCCGCATGGCCCACAAAGCGAGGGTTTGACTTCTTCTTCGGCTATAACAACCACTTAGCAGGGCACCGTCATTATCCCAAAGAAGAAAGCAATGCAGACCCCGAAACACACCGCAATGCCATATGGGATGGCGATGCAATGATAACCGACCAACTGGACGGCTGTTACTGCACGGATTTGTTCACAGCCCGCGCAAAAAAATGGATAGTTGACCAACAAACAGATGGCGAAGATAAGCCCTTCTTCTTAGCTCTTACCTACGTAGCGCCCCATGCCAGATTGGGTATACCCGCAGGCGAATACCCCGCAGGCGGCGGCTTGAACGGCGGCGTACAATGGTTGGGGGAACCCGGCAAAATGATTAACACGGCCTCCCCCACCACATGGGATACCTACATTCACCCGCAATACCGCAATGCCTGGCAAGAATACGCCGGCACGCGCTACGGCAACAATGCCACTCATAAGCTGATGACAGCCCGCCGCCATGCCGCCATGATTACCCGCGTAGACGAGGCAGTAGGCGACCTTGTACAACTTTGCGAAGATTTAGGTATTGCCGACAACACCGTTATCATCTTTACCAGCGACAATGGCTGCCATGATGAGCCCGGCGCCGTTGGCGGCTTTAACGGGCACCCGGCCCCGGCTCAAGACCCCTCCTTCTTCCGCAGCTATGGCAACCATGACGGCATTAAGCGAGACGTGTTTGACGGCGGCTTGCGCGTACCGTGCGTGGTATACGCACCGGGGCTCATCAAGGGCGGTATGGTAAGTCCAACACCCACACAGTTCCAAGACTGGATGGCCACCTTGTGCGACTTGGCAGATGTGCCCGTACCCGCCCGCTGCGATGGCCGCTCTCTGTTACCGCTGTTGCAGGGCAATGACAAGCTGAGCGAAGATGCATCTCGCGTTCTCTACGTAGAATACGCATTCGGTAGCGGCATGGCTCAATACCGGGATTATGCAGCCAACAAAAAGGGACGTACACGCGGCGAGCAGCAAGTGCTCATCTTCTTTGATAACCGCAGCGGGCGCTGGCTCAAAGCCCTTCGCACCGGTGTGAAAACCGGTAACGAAAAGTGGGAGCTTTATGACACCGAGGCAGACCCGCATGAAAGCACCCCCCTGCCCGAAGGCAACTGTGCAGAAATGCAAACGCAGCTGAATAACATGGCGCTGTGGAATCGCCGCGCCTATGATTACCACCGCGCAGCAGATGCCCCTGCCCGCAGAAATCCATGCGGTGGCTTCCGCAGCTACGATATGAACCTTGTGCCGGCTGTATCAACTCCGCAAACAGCAACGGCTACCGGCTTGCTCATGAGCCAAACCAAAGGCTCGGCACCTTGGGCTCCGGCCGCCACAGAAATGAAGGCTCCCGAAACCACGGCCACGGTTAACCCCAACGACACAGTGCTTCCCGCCGGCACTATCACCACATTCACAGGGTACATCGATGTACCGGATGACGGAAACCACTGGCATTTCTACCTCACACTCAGCGATGTGCCCGGCACCAAAGCATTTGTGAAACTGCACAACTTCAATCTGGTAGATGCAGACTTCAATTATGTACCCGGCAGCACTGCCACGGAAAGCGCCGCAGCCAACACCGTAGAAGAAGATGCCACCCGCACGGGTAAAAAGGGTATTCCTCTCAAAGCCGGTAAGCACCCCATCACCATCACGGTTGTGCAAGGCCAAAGCGCAGACGGCACTCTTAAGCTGGAGTGGAACCGCGGGCCGCATAACGGCAAACAAACACCGCGTGTAACCATACCCGCAGACAGCTTCTTGCACTAAAGCATCAAAGCAACTCTTCCGCTAACGCTCGCACGCACTCTGCATGCGAGCGTTATTTGTTTCAAGTGCGGCTTGACAACCGCCGCCATGCCCTATACAATGCAAATAACATGACAACAAGCATGACATACAGGCGATGCGGGCACAGTGGTATTCTGCTGCCGGAAATCTCGTTGGGGCTTTGGCACAATTTCGGTGGCGGAGCAGATATGGCAGAATGCCGCACCATGATTGCCCGAGCTATGGAGCTGGGCATTTGCCACTTTGACTTGGCAGATAATTATGGGCCTCCCCCCGGTAGCGCAGAAGAGTGCTTCGGGCGTCTGTTGAAACATAACTTTGCCGGGCTGAGGGATGAGATGTTCATCTCCACCAAAGCAGGGCATTTGATGTGGCCCGGGGTCTACGGAGACTGGGGCTCTCGCAAGCACTTAATATCCGGGCTTAACCAAAGCCTTCGCCGCATGCAATTGGATTATGTGGATGTATTCTACCACCACCGCCCGGACCCCAACACTCCGCCGGAAGAAACAATCGGGGCCTTGGTAGACATTGTGAGAAGCGGCAAAGCCCTCTACATCGGGTTATCCAAATACCCGCCCGCCCTTTTCAAACAAGCATGTGCCATGCTGAAAGAGGAGAAAGTACCCTGCCTGCTCCACCAGTTCCGATACAATCTGCTGGACCGCGCCTGTGAGGCAGAGACCCTGCCCACCGTTGCAGAGATGCAAACCGGCAGCATCGTATTCTCGCCCTTGGCGCAAGGTATGCTTACCGGCAAATATGTGGGTGGCACCGTGCCCACCGTCTCCCGCGCGGCAGACCCCACTTCCGTCTTCCTGAACGAAGAAAAAGTACAGGCAGATATGGCGCGCGTACAACAGCTGCAAAGCATTGCAAATGCCGCGGGTATACCCCTCACACAACTGGCCTTGCGTTGGCTGCTGCGCCGAGAAGAAGTGACCTCCGTGCTCATCGGTGCGCGCACCGTGCAACAGCTGGAGCAATGTGCCGCTGCTGCCGGCCAAGCCCCCCTGCCACAAGATGTTTTAAATGCTTTGGGGTAATGCCCTCACGCAGTAACCGCGCATTGCTCTTTTACCAACCACATATCATAAACAACAAGCTGCTGTCCATGATGGGCAGCAGCTTGTTGTTTGATGAAAAATACAGACGTTAGAGCAATGTGCTTTATTCGTCGTCGGAGGCGTCGAATTCGTCGGAATCGACATCAAAGTCGTCTTCCTCGTATTTCTTGAATTTCTTGACGCGTTGGCCTTGGGGAAGCGGGGTGAGCACCATGGTAACAGTGTTACCGGCAAGCTTGGCCGGCTGGTCTACCTTGCCCATGGTACGCAGGTCTTCAACCACCTTAGCCATCACCTCCAAACCGAGTTGCTGGTGGGCGTTTTCACGGCCACGGAAGCGCAGTTGGAAGCGCACCTTATGGCCATGGTCCAAGAACTGCTCAGAACGTGCCATTTTGACGTTGTAGTCATTAACATCGGTACCGATGCGCAGTTTCACTTCTTTCATGCGCACGGCCTTAGTTTTATTGTTCTTCTGTTGCTTGGCCAACATGTACTTGTATTTGCCGTAGTCAATCAGGCGGCAAACAGGCGGGTCTGCGTTGGGGGCAACTTCTACGAGGTCAAGCCCGATTTCTTTGGCCTTGATAAGGGCGTCTCGGGTAGACATCACACCGAGCTGCTCGCCGGTGGCGGTTACGACTCGGACTCTGGGGGCGCGGATGCGGTCATTGACGCGCGTCTGCGGGGCTTTGGCATTCTGATCGCGACGAGTATTGCGATTGCCGGGGTTATTGGTTTTCTGTGGTGCGGGCACGTGTGTGTGTTTCTTGGTTTGTCTGTATGTTGTTTTTCAGCGGCAGGGGGAACAACAAGCCCCCTGCCTGAAAGTTTTCTTTGTTATTGCTGCGGGGCTTCTTTCTGCTCGGGTTCCATAGCCGGCTTAATGAGGCGGGCGTCAATTTCTGCACAAACGGCCTCAACAAAAGCCTCTACGGGCATGGTGCCGATGACATCCAACTCTCGGTGACGGATGGATACCAAGCCCTGCTCTGCCTCACGTTGGCCCACTACTACCATGTAGGGCACGCGGTCCAAACGGGCATTGCGAATCTTGGCACCGATTTTGTCGGGGGCGTCATCAAGTGTTACGCGCACGCACTTGGCGGCAAGGGCTTTGCGTACACCTTCAGCGAAATCGGCCACTTTGTCGGAGATGGGCAGCACACGCACCTGCTCGGGGGCAAGCCAAGTGGGGAACTTACCGGCAAAGTGCTCGATAAGCAAACCGGTGAAGCGCTCCATAGAACCGAAGGGGGCGCGGTGAATCATGATGGGGCGGTGAGGTTTGTTGTCCGTGCCGGTGTAAGAGAGGTCGAAGCGCTCGGGCAGGTTGTAGTCTACCTGTACGGTGCCGAGCTGCCAATCACGGCCGATGACATCGCGCACGATGAAGTCAATCTTGGGTCCGTAGAAAGCGGCTTCATTTTCAGCCTCGATATAGTCGAAGCCATTTTCCGCAAGCACCTCGCGCAGGGACTGCTCTGCCAGCTTCCAGTTCTCGACGGTGCCAACATACTTGGCATCCGTGTAATCCTTATCGCGCAGAGAAAGGCGTACGCGGTAGTCATTCATCTGCAGGGTGCCGAGAATGTGCTTCACTATGCCGATGCACTGTTGCACCTCTTGCTTAATCTGGTCGGGGCGGCAGAAGATGTGAGCATCGTCTTGGGTAAAGCCGCGCACGCGGGTCATACCACCCAGCTCACCGCTCTGCTCCCAGCGGTACACGGTACCGAACTCTGCCAAGCGCACGGGCAAGTCGCGGTAGGAGTGGGGCTCGCTGTCGTAAATGCGGATGTGGTGCGGGCAGTTCATGGGCTTGAGCATGAAACCGGTGATGGTCTTGGTGTCAAGCGCGTTGAAAAGGTCTGCACAGCTGGCGTTCTCATCGCGCAGCTTCTTAAAGTCATCCGGGTCGGGGATGGGCGGGAACTGGCTTTCCTTGTAGTGAGCCCAGTGGCCGGAGGTCATGTAGAGGTCCAACTTACCGATGTGCGGGGTGTACACCTGAGAGTAGCCGATGCGGTCGAGCTCCTCGGTAATGAAGTCCTGCAACTCACGGCGAACGATGGAGCCCTTGGGTTTCCAAAGGATGAGGCCCTGCCCCACCATCTCATCAATGGTGAACAAGCCCATCTCGCGGCCGAGCTTGCGGTGGTCGCGTTTGCGAGCCTCCTCCAAACGGGCCAAGTGTTCATCCAACTGTGTGCGGTTGGGGAAGCACGTACCATACACACGCTGCAAGCGCGGGCCGTTAGCATCGCCCTGATAATAGGCGGAAGCCACGCTCATTACCTTGAAAGCCTTACAGTTACCGGTGCGGCCAACGTGGGGACCGGCGCAAAGGTCGGTAAAATCGCCATTGCGGTAGATGGAAATCTCCTCGTCTTCGGGAATACGGTTGAGCAGGTCTACCTTGTACTTGGAGGCAACATCGCGGGGGCCAACGGAGCCCAACTCACCGGACTGAGCCATCTGCATGGCCTCAGCACGAGTAACGGTAGTTCGCTCAAATGTCTGATTCTCCTTGACGATTTTTTTCATCTCGGCCTCAATCAATTCAAACTCAGAGGCAGAGATATTATGGTCAAGTTCAATATCGTAATAGAAGCCGTTTTCCACGGCAGGGCCTGCGGCGAGCTGGGCCTGGGGCCAAATACGGCAAATGGCGGCGGCCAAAACGTGTGCGCACGAGTGGCGCAAACGCTCCAAGTCGCTGGCCTGATTGCGTTCTTCCAGTGTCTTGCGTTCTTTTTGTTCAGACATAATATAGATGTGAGACCTTAATATGCCCCTAAACGGGGCGAAAATCAAGCATAATCAATGACAGAGCATGCATTTTTGTGATTTCGGCGGCATTTCTTGCATTTTCTCGAGCCGGGCAACCCATTTTTACAATCTTCTTGATTACCGACAATTTGAGAAAAGCTCCCCGTACCGGAGTCCATATTAATAACGAGAGCCCCGTCTGCACCCTCCCAAGGTGAAAACGCTCCGCCATCACTATGAACTTTTGTCTGCATCTCAATAAATACGTTATTTATTCTACTCTACCGTAATCATCGGTAAACCGTTCGATATCATCCTCCGTCAGGATATCGCCGAGCTGAATTTCGATGAGGGCGAGAGGCCCGGAGCCTTCATTACTGAGGCGGTGGATACTGCATTTAGGAATCCAAATGGATTCACCAACGGTTAGTACAGTAACATTGCCATCGCAATAAGCGGTAGCTTCACCTTCTGTCACAATCCAACGCTCGGTTCGGTGTTGATGTCTTTGCAAAGAAAGACGCTCACCGGGATAAACAAGGATCTTTTTAACGACAACATGAGACTGTTTATCAAGCACCTGCCACTCACCCCAAGGACGCTCGCCTTGGTCACCCACCTCATATGCTATATCTGTCTTTTTCATTTTCCTAAAGTTTGGCGTATGCTGGTAGTAGAACGCACGGGAAGATTCCCGTGAGGAATGCGAGAACTGGTTACATAGCGAATCCCTTTTGCTTCAACAAAGGCTTTCTTTTCATCGCTGGTACCATCAGCATTCACGAAGAAAATATCAGGCTTGATTTCATCCAACAGAGGGGCAAAATCAAGAATTTTACCGGTATCCGGGCCAATATATACCGCCTTTACAAAACGTATGGCTTCAAGCATATATTTGCGCTCCTGTTCATTATACATGGTTTTGCGTTGTTTTAATTGCCACACGGTCTCATCAGAGCCGAGGGAGACGTACACATCACCATAGCTCGCAGCTTCTTCTAAGAAGGCAATATGGCCGCTGTGCAGCACATCAAAACAACCGGAAACAAAAACTTTTGGCATATAAAAATGAGAAATTAAAAATTATCTTTCTGCACGTTATGACGGCGCATGCGCTCGAGATATACGGCATCCCAAGGCACGGGTTCATCTTTACCGAAGGTACGGCAATAAGGCTCTATGGGATAAAGGTATTCATTCTGTTCAAGAGCCGCAGCACGAGCCTGCGGAGACTCGAACAGATAGAGAGCATACCCACCATGACCACCGCCACAGTATTTATGAGCAATGGATTCACCGATGGGAGCCAAAGGCTGCATACCCTCATCAAGCTGGGCTTGGTAACTGAGATTCACGCCGACAGCCAGCACAGAGACATCCTGCTCTTGCACACCCAATCTTGCCACGCGGGCAGCCTTGGCAATTTTACCGTAGTTGCGGGCCTTGGCGGCAATCCCGGGGGTATCATGCTTAATGCAGGTATCAAACACGGCCATACACCCGCGTAAGAACTCGCCGGTATTCTTAAAATCAAGCACCGGTCTATCACCGGAAAGCCATACACAGGCACCCGTCTCTGCAATGACGGCGGGGTCTTGCCAACCAACGCCAAGCCCCAACTCGGACTTCACGGGGTCCCAACCGTTGAGAACGCTCCAACCACCGCTGCCCCCCATGCCGGCGCCTTGGCGATAATTCCATTCTTTAAGAGAAACCGTAGGAGAAACGGAGCAGTTCACTACATATTCACCGGGTATGGCCCGCTCGGGCACATCTAACCAACCACCGGCAAAATCCACGCGCAAGGGTACATGAATGGGAGCCTTAATGCGCTCTACCACCTGTGTACTGCTGGTAGGTTTGCCAATAGGAGCCGTTTTATTCAGCACAACCAATTCAACCCCGTTTTCCTCACACAGTGAGCGTTTAGCATTAATGTAGAGGTCATCCGTTGTTACGGCCAGAATATCGGGCTGTGTTTTCATAAATGCCGATTTAAAAGATAACTCAGCATCGTCATCCGTAGACAAAATCACTTCATCCACATACGAAATGGCACTCAGTACAGCCTGTTTATCGGCATCATCCAAAACAGATTTTTTGCCGTACACAGACCACAACAAATCAGCGGGCGGATAAGACACAATCAAATAATCACCCAGCGCCCGAGCCTCCTTAAAAAATTGAATATGCCCGGCGTGCAGCACATTGAAAGCACCAGATACAAAGACTTTTTTCATTAATCGGAGAGAGAAAAATTAAATTAATCGGCGCGAGTTATCAGGCGATGAATAAAGCACCGTTTTCGTTTTTTTTCAGGTTCAACAATTCCTAAACTCTTACGTAACCATGGTATCAGAACATCTGCCGCCATCTTTGCAGCCAAGAAGCGCAGCACCCCGAACTTGGAGGCGAGAAGAGCAAAATCACCCTTCTTTTTTCGTTGATACCGCTTCAATGAAAGAAAAGCAAACGCAGAGGACGCGACTAAGAGAAGCCCTTTACGAACAATGGGATTATGCAGATAAAGCGCCTCCGAGCACGCCCCGGCGTGAGACCGCATATCATCTAATGAGGTCAACAACTGCACGCGGTCCTGAGCAATTTGCTTTAAGACTCTGATTTTTCTTTGTTGAGCAGAATTTTGAGACATTCCAAGTCAGTTTTAAGTTCCTCTTTGGTCATTTCCGCAAAAGGAACATTTTTAGAACGGAGCGCGATGAGGAAGCAAAGAAGCCCCAACAGCAGATTACCGGTCAGCACAGCACCGATAGCCCATAACCATGAGTCGAACAACTCATTAGCAAGCACGCATAACAAGGCGTTCAACAACAAATACGACACGAAAAACACGCATGCGGCAGCAGCAAACCATACCACGCGACGTGTTTGATGCGTCAGATATTCAGCAGCCTCTATCCGCAAAAGCGCAAACAAAGACCCGGCATGAGAAATGGCTTGAGAAAGCACACGCCGAATATCGACAACAAGGGCACCACCCTGCTCTTGCAGAGTGGTGACAACCTTGGGCTTTCTGAAAGAAAAGAAAGACATCCGAGACTAAGATTGAGATTTCTAAGAAGCTCGGAATAATTCCACTCTAACCTATCAGCGGCGAGAAGAACCGAGCAACAAGCCGATAATGATACCCAAACCGAGGCCACCGAGCACGGTACCCGTGGGATGAGCCTTCACATACTCCTCACCGGCTTTATGCAAATCTTTTGCCTTGTTGCAGGTTGCACCCCAGCCCTCATTGATTTGAGCACGGGCCTCCTGCGTATATTTGCGCACATGGTCAAACTGAGCCGCGGCGGCACGGCGAATCTTGTCGTACTGAGCCACAGCATACTCACGGGCAGCAGCAAGACGATTCTTACTGTCACAAGTAGGAGCGGTTACCACCTCCTGAGCTGTTTCTACCTTTTTTTCTTGGTCTTCCATAATATTCTGATTTATTTGGTTTTTCTGAAGATTTTATGCTCATGGCAACAACGCGCACCATGTTCCATGCCGTATTATAACCACATTTTTTCTATCATTGCAAGCATTCTTGTTTAAAATGACGAATTTTACAGCTAACTTGAACATTTACGCGTCGCGCGCACGCATAAAATTACATTATGAGAAGAATAAGCCTTGCTAACGAGGAATAAATTTGATAAGATTGCACGGCTTAAAAGAAAAAACGCATGAAAGCTATTCTTGCACTCGAAGACGGAACGATATTTGAAGGCAGCTCCATAGGAGCCCCCGGCACGGCGACCGGCGAGGTATGTTTCAACACCGCAGTAGCCGGCTATCAAGAATTGATAACGGATCCCGCCACACGCGGATTGATACCGGTCATGACCTACCCCCTTATCGGCAACTACGGGGTAAGCGAGATGGATAATGAAAGCCCCTGCCCGCAGGCTAACGCCATCGTTGTAACAGAACTGGCAAACCTTCACAGCAACTGGAATTCACAAGAAGACATGGGTAGCTGGATGACCCGCCACGGGTTGACCGGCATTGCCGGTGTAGATTGTCGCGCCATTGCCACCCACATTCGCGACAACGGCACCATGCGCGGTTGCGTTACCACCGAACTGAGCGCAGATGAAGCCGTAGCAGCTGCAAAAGCAGCCCCCACCCTTGAAGGTGCAAACTTAATACAAGACAGCACCAATTGCGGCATATGGGACGGAGAGTCCCGCGAGTGGAAATTACCGAACAAGACGGCAGGTGATATGACCAACTATAAGGAACTGCCCCCGGCAACCACCAGACTGGCCGTTCTTGACTTCGGCGTACGTTACAGCACACTGGCAACCCTGCGTCGCCATGGTTTTGAGTGCGTTGTACTTAACCCCAACATCTGCGCAGACGACATCATCGCAGGGTTCAAGTGCAAGGCGGTATTCCTTTCCGATGGTCCCGGTGACCCGGCTACAGTTAGGGAAGATATTTTGATTGTTATCAAGCAGCTTGTTGATATGGGCTACCCGGTCTTCGGGTGCGGCTTCGGCAACTTACTTTTGGCTCGCGCACTCGGCGCAGAGACCGCAAAGCTTAAGTTCGGACACCACGGGGCCAACCAGCCTGTAAAGGACGAGCGCATCGGCCATGTGCTTATCACCACGCAAAATGAAAGCTTCACAGTAGTGCGCGACACCGTACCGGCAGAGCTTGAAATTGTACAAACCAATATGAACGACAACACGGTAGCAGCTCTCAAGCACAAGAGCAAGCCCGTGTTTACCGTACAATACCTGCCGTCAGACATCCCCGGCCCGAAGGGGGCAGACACCTATTTCACTGAAATTGCCAAGATGATTAAGGCATAAGCATCTGCCGGCAAAAACAACATAAAGCAGACATGAATACATTAGTCATAGGCTCCCAATGGGGCGACGAAGGCAAAGGCAAAGTTATCGATTTCCTTACCGAGACAGCAGATTACGTAGCCCGCAGCCAAGGCGGCAGCAATGCCGGCCACACCGTTATAGCCAAGGGTAAAAAGTATGTACTGCACCTCATCCCCTCCGGCATTCTGTGGCCGGGTAAGGTGAACGTCATCGGCAATGGTGTTGTCATCAACCCCACTTCTCTGGTGGAGGAAATGGAATATCTGCGCGCAGAGGGTGTAGAAATCACCCCGGCAAACCTCCTCATCTCTGACCGCGCGCACGTAGTGCTGCCCATTCACCGTGAGATTGATGCCGCACAGGAAGAAGCCTTGGGCGACCAAAAAATAGGCACCACCAAACAAGGCATTGGCCCCACCTACGCAGATAAAGCCCGCCGCGTTGGCATTCGCATGGCAGACTTTGTGGACCCCGAGCGCTTGGTAAAAGTGCTTAAGGCTCGTATTAAAACAGCCAACGAGGAGTTGGAGCGTTTAGGCTGGCCGGCAGCAGATCCCAACGTGACGTTGGATGCCGTGATTGCCGCCGCCAACGTGCTGCGCCCGCACATCTGCAACACTATACCGTTGCTCAACAAAGCCGTTAAGGAGGGCAAAACAGTACTCTTTGAAGGCGCACAGGGCGCCATGCTTGATATTGACTTCGGCACCTATCCGTTTGTGACCAGCTCTAACACCAGTGCCGGCGGTTGCTGCACGGGCTCCGGCGTAGCTCCCACCCGTATTGACCACATCATTGGCGTATGCAAAGCCTATACCACCCGCGTGGGTGCAGGCCCCTTTGCTACGGAGGATGACGAAATCGGCGATTATCTGCACGGGCTCGGCCGCGAGTTCGGGGCCACCACGGGGCGTCCGCGCCGCTGTGGTTGGGCAGATGGCGTAGTATTGCGCTACTCTTCCATGTTCAACGGCTTTAACGAGATGGCCATGACCAATCTTGACGGTTTGGATGAGATGAAGACCATTAAGATATGCACGGCATATCGTTTGGGCGACCAAATTTTGGAATATCCCCCTGCACTCATTGAAGAGTGGGAGGCCTGTGAACCCATCTACGAGGAGCTGCCCGGTTGGCTGCAAGACACCAGCAAGTGCACCACGTGGGAGGAGCTGCCGGAGAACTGCAAAGCCTACGTCAAACGCTTCGGCGAAATCATCGGCTGCCCCGTAGGCACCGTAGGTGTAGGCCCGGATCGCGAGCAGACTATTGCGGTACCGCACTGATGTGCTGATTTTCTTGAAGTCTCTGCTGCACAAGTCACAGCAGAGACTTCTTATTTTTTAACAGATTTGATAATACCGACATGGAAATCTTAACAGCCAATAATAACAAGCTGCTCAAACAAGAAGGGCGTTGGTTTGTTCTTTACTTTTGCGTATTCTTGCTGGTATATGGGTACACCATATTGCGCTTAGGGCTTGATACAGACGACATACATGACTTTTTCGGTGAAGAAGGAGGCTTGTATACCGCAGCCGGGCGTTGGTGTGTGGTATTGTGGCGCTTAGTATTCGGCCAAGGCGCATGCACGTGGGCGGCGGGAATCACTGCCGGGTTGCTTATTTCCGGCGTTATCATTTTCCAATGCCATTTGCTCAAGCTAACCGGTAATTTGCAACGGCTCGTATATGGAGGATTCTACCTGAGCTGCACGCAATTTAATCACATGCTGCAATTCTCATTCTTATGTGACACCATGGCAGCAAGTTTCTTAGCCGTCACGGGGGCTGTATGGCTGCTTCAAAAAGATGATACAAAGGCAACGGTATTAAGCATAGTACTACTCACCTTTGCGTTAGGTACATATCAAGCAAACTGTTTTTATTTCACAACTCTATTTCTTGCTGTAGAACTGCGTAAAATACAGTTGGGAGAAGACCCCGCAGCTTTTAAAAAGAGATTTAAGAAACTAATCGGCATCGGTTTAATAGCATCGGCAGCATGGTTCATTATTTTCAAAATTACAGTACAATTGCCCTACGTCTCAGAGGAGCAATACCTTTTCGCTACAAGCTATCAAAGTGATATCAATCACTGGAACCGATTCTTCGCGGTAGGTTTTCAAGAGAAGTTCAACATTGTGATGGGGGCAATCATGCTTGACTTCTTTTTCAATTGGGCCAGCTTGGCATCCCTCATTGCCGTATTCTTGCTCGGTAGAAGTTATATACAGCAACTCGGGCGCAAAAATGCGAAACTGCCCATATTTCTACTGGTATTACTTTGTTTGAGTCCCTACGGATTAAACTTTGCCTTGTTGCGCCAGCATGAAGAATGGTCCCTCATCGGCGAGCCCATCATGATAGCCGGTGTATGGGCAATGGTAACGACAACACAACAAAAACTCTCCCCGAGAATGTTGCGTTATCTTCTTATCTTCCTTGCATTCTCTCTGATTAAGGGTATGTACAGTAATGCCGCATGGGCAAGAGACGAGCGACTCTGGCACGAAACACTGATAGCAGAAGTGCAAGAGATGCGCAGCATCGCCAATACTGCGGCCTTACATGCCGGCTTAGAAAAAGCAAACGTTGTTCTCATGGGAGATCCGTGGAAACGCGATGACATAGACGATCAGTCATCCGACTGTACGCTGCCATGGGCACGCGTTTTGAAATACTACTTACGCTATCTCAAAATTCAAAACATACGCATCAGTACCCCTGAGGATGAAGCGAAACACAGGCTTTTATTTGAGTCTATGCCCACATGGCCTGCAGTAGGCAGTGTTGTTGTGGCAGGCGATGAGATTATCATCAAATTAGGCCCGATTAAAAAAGACTGATTGGCAAACACAAAAATGGCTCAGTTAACACTGAGCCATTTTTGTGTGCTATATAAAAGCGCATTACTTGGTTTCTGTCACACCGATGCGGTCCAGCAGGTCAAGCTGCTCCATAAGCGCATCGGGGGTGAGTTTGCCCCGCAAAAGAGCGCGGTACGAATCAATGAGGCGAGTCGTTTGTTCGGGCGATTCTTCAAGCAATTCGAGGCGGAAGCGAGAAAGGCCGGCACGGCGCATAACAGCCGCATAGCGCGCCGCCGTTTGAGCTTTACCGTTGAAGAGAGTGTTACGGCAGCCCTCATCGCTGCGCAGGTAGTGCATGGCATAGGTGCGGTCCATCACGCGCACACGGTGGTGCTCACAAGGGCGCCCGCAATCCTTAAAATTATGACCTTGGGAAAGGAAGGTACAGAACACGCAATGCTCTGTATGGAACATGGGGATGTGTTGGTGCAGAGTCAGCTCCAGCTCCGGGCCACACCCGCTGCGCAACAGGTCTGCCAGTTGGTGGGCATTCAGGTCATATGACACGGTGACGGCGCGCATACCCAGCTCTCTCAACAACAGCACACTCTGAGGATTAGCCGCATTGAGTGAAAAATCTGCCACCATCGGCAAGCCCTTTTCGCGGAAATAGAGAGCAGCGCCCAAATTGCGCACCAGCACGCCATCGGGGGCGGCATCATTGATAAAGCGGAAGTAGCCTGCTTCTTTGGGCTTCATAATGCGCAAGGTAGCAATCCACACAGCCGTGGCGGGGTACTCACGGCGCAGCTGCGCGGTTACGGGTGCCAACTGTTTAAGGTCCGTAAAGTCCAAATAAATACGCTTAATACCGGCAGCAGCGGCGGCAATGGCCTGCTCGGGCTCGCGGCATAAAACAGAGAGCTTGTACTTCTCTGCGGCTTGCATCGGGGGGAAGTGTTGCGCCCAGCTCGGTGCCGGCAATGGGGTGCGCGCGGAGGCGGCTGCGGCATCTTGAGCCGGCAGTTTTTCTACCAACTCGCGGCGCATTCGGTTCAGAATACTCAGCGGCAGCATCAGTCCATCCTCCAACGCGTAGGTACATTTACCCAAAACATAGCCCGTACCCCCCAAACGGGCAAATTGCCCCTCTATCACCTCGGGTGTCAGCGGGCGTTTTTCCGCAGCCTCCAGCGGTTGGCCGCTACCCACGGTAACACCTCGGCAAGAGGCCGTAAGTTGCGCACCTATGCGCCCCTCGAAATGAATATCCAACGCAGCAGACGGTGCCTCTACCTTACGCGCAAAATTGCACCAAGTGGCATGCAGGCGTTTCTCCAACGCAGGGTCGGCGGTTTTCCAAAGCAAATCTCCCGGGCGCACAAAGCGCCAATCAATACGGCTACCTTTACCATGGAAGAAGAGTCGGTTGCCCTGCACTTTCCAGATACGCCCACCCTGCTCTTCATTGCGATCTTGCCCGGCATCTATCACGAAACCGTCACCGGGGGCAATAGGCATAGCGGGCATACCGGCCAATTCTACCCAGCCCTCGCCACAGCGTACAATACGCCCGGCCAAAGCACCGCGTTTCTTACCGAATCGGCCATGAGTCAGCAAGGGATGGTCCGTTCCCTCCAGCCAACCGAAAGAAAAGCCGCGCGAGAAAGCCATTTGCATGGCATACAGAGAATCGGTTTGTTCTGCATGCGGCACATCAGCCCCCTGCAAGGCGGCATCCAAAGCGCGGCGGTAGGCGCGGGTGGTGGCTGCCACATAGGCAGGGCTTTTCAAGCGGCCTTCAATTTTGAAACTACGCACACCGGCAGCAAGCATTTGCGGCACGCGCTCCAGCGCACACAAGTCTTGAGGCGAAAACACGTAGCGGCGCTCGCCCAAGTCTCTCACACGGCCATCCACCTCCAATTTATACGGCATGCGGCAAGCTTGGGCACACTCGCCACGGTTGGCGCTACGCTGACCGAGCGACTCACTGGTCAAGCACTGGCCGGAGTACGCTACGCAAAGCGCGCCATGGCAAAACACCTCAATGGGTTTGGGCGTAGCCTTGGCGCAGGCTTCAATTTCTTTGAGAGAAAGCTCTCGAGAAAGCACAATCTGTTGAGGGTCAAAAAGGGCATCAACCAGTTGCACAGCCTCGGGGCTGCTCACGGTCATTTGGGTAGAGATGTGCAGCTCTATCTTGATTCTTCCCTCGCGGCGGTGCTTGGCTATAAGGTCTGCCAAGCCCAAATCCTGCACAATGACGGCATCCACCCCCGCGGCATCCAAGGCATCCACATACTGCATGGCCTGCTGCATTTCTGCCGGGAAAATCAGCACATTCATGGTGACATAGGCACGCACCCCGCACTCGTGCAAGAACGGCACCAGCGTAGCCAAATCTTCACGGGTGAAGTTGTCGGCACGCATACGGGCGTTAAATTGGTCCAGCCCGAAGTAGACGGCATCTGCACCGTTAGCCACGGCAGCGCGCACGCAGTCCCAGTTACCCGCAGGGGCAAGAATCTCAGGTTTAAGCAAAGACATGTTTTACATTAAGGGGATAACGAATTTGCTGCCTACGGCCAACCAAATGGGCAGCGTGATAAATGAACACAACGTGGTAGAAAGCAGAATCTGGGTACCTACCTCGGGGATACCGCCGAAGCGCTTAGCCAGAATAACGGGAATCACCGCACTGGGGATGGCACTTTGTATCACCATGATTTTCTTGATGATGGGGTCTACCGGCAAGGCCCATGCCAACAACAATATCAAGGCCGGGGCAATCACCAAACGAGCAATAATGCCCGATACGAGCATGCGCGGCTGCCACTTGAAATTGCGCGTGAGGTCATACATGGAGCAACCGAAGAGAATCAGGCAAATAGGCGTAGCAACCGCACCTATCATTTCTGCCGCTTTCATCACAGGCGGCTGGGCTATGTATTGCCCCAAGCCACTCCAAGCCAATAGCAAAGACACACACACCGCCAACAAGGGGCCGCGCAAAAAGAGCCCCAGTTTCAAATTGCAGGCACCGCCGCACATCAGAATAACCCCGAGGCTCCACACAAAAAGCTCACACCCCATGTTGTGAATAAAAAGCACCCCCATGGTGGGGTCACCGGGTGCACTGAAAAGCATCTGAATGATGGGAATGACAAAGAACGCGTAATTCTGCACACCGGCAGTCAGGGTAAACGTACGCAACCCCGTGCCGATTTTAAGATGTAAAGCTTTAGCCACCAACCAAGCAGCCCCCACACCCAACAAAAGCTCTGCAAAGCCGCAGGCAATGGCCTGCGCAGAAAATGCAAAGGAGGTAATCCCCGGCACGGCCTCCACCACCATGTACTTCATGATGTTGAAAAATATCAGGCAGGGATAGCCGATATCCATGGCCAACTGCATAATCACGCTATCGTGCTGCGGCTCCAGTGCCTTTTTGTGGCGCAACCAGAACCCAATGGCAAAAAACACGAATACGGGAATTGTTGCCAAGAATGAGTTGAGTACAATGTCGAACATAATCTTAATTAACTATGTAAAGCTTTATAAAAGCGCTCTGCGCTCCACTGCCCGGGCGCTGTGGGGGCATCCCCCAAGTAACCGTAAATAAGGCGAGACCCATGCTCTGCATACAAGATACGGCTCATGGGGCCCAGCTGAGCATCCATCCCCATAACCGCTATGGGGCCGGAGGCTCGGCGCAAGAGCTCTACCCCCCTCATCACATCATCCATAGTCTTGACACGGAAAGCAAACTTCACAATATCTGCCCCCGCGGCGCGGGCTGCTGCCTCAATCTCCAGCATTTCTTCAATGGTCGGAGTCTTCTCAAAATCATGGTGAGAGGCTATCAGCAACACATCATTTTCTTTGGCAGCCTGCACCAAGTCTTGAGCCTGCGGCAACAAGGCCGCCTCCCAATCCACCGCAACAGCCATGGGCAGCAAATCCAGAGCCATGCGCAGGCGTTCCTCGTCTTTCCACTCTCGCAATCCGCCCTCGCTTTGATGGCGGGGTGTCACCAACACCCCCACTCGCGGAAAAACCTCCATAATATCTTTCGCCGTCAGTTCAGATGGCAATGCATCCACACGTAGCTCGGCCCAATCGCAGGGAAGGTTCTCTTTCACAACCTCACGACACCAAGTTGGCCAATTGGGCACACTACCCACAATTCTGCAATTTATTGACTCATCCATACGCCTGCGGGCACATTATAGCGCGCCCGCACGCGAAAAGCAAGCTTCATATACCACAACATAAAGATTGCATAAAATGCCATACTGTGCTATGGTGCGGGCAGCATGAACAGGCAGACACATACACGGGCGCACTTGATTACGCTGGCGGCGTTTCTGTGTTTCGGGCTGATGAGCCCGCTGTGCAAATGGGCCATGGAAAGTGGCGTTATCAACGGGGTAAGCATGGCTGCTTTTCGATTGTGCGGGGCAGCGGCGCTGTTCTGGCTCATTTCCCCCATGGTACCAAAGCAAAGCATTGACAAAGAGGATTGGAAGCACCTCATCATCATGTCGCTCTGCGGTATGGGCATCAACCAATTTTGCTATGTGATAGGGGTTCAATATACCTCCCCCACCAATGCATGTGTCATCACAACGAGCACCCCGGTATTCACCTTTGTAATGTCGGCCCTCTTTTTGCATGCGGCCGTAACCCTGCGCAAGGTAGGCGGCTTGGTAATAGCTGCCACGGGGGCACTTATTCTGATACTGGGCTCGCAACTGCAAGGGGGGAAAAGCGGCAATGTGGTGGGCGATATTATTTGCCTGTGTTCTCAGCTATCAGCCACGTGCTATTTTGTTTTCTTCAGCGGGGTCATCAAAAAATATCACCCCGTTATCCTGATGCGCTGGTTATTCCTCATTTCTGCGGTGTTGACGTTGCCCCTATGGATTGACACCGTTTGCAGCTTACCGTGGGCAGCATTGGGCATACCGGAAATAAGCGGCACGCTCTACACGGTACTCTTCGGCTCCTTCATCAGCTACTTGCTCATGATTGTGGGGCAGCGCCATTTGGAGCCCGCCACCGTGGCAGCCTACAACTACATACAACCCGTCATTGCCGCCACTGTGGGTATTGCCTTGGGCATAGATGTGCTTACGTGGCAAAAAGTGACAGCGGTGCTCTGCATTGCTGCGGGCGTGTGGTTTATCTCACGCAAAACAAAAACACAGGTCAACGGGAGCATGGAGACCCCCTGACTCATGACTCCAACACACGCTGTTGCTTTTTACGGATACGCTCCCATTTTTCACGGGCGTAGGATTGCAGATCGGGGGCAAGGTCATCCTCGTCAATGATTTCTGCACCCAGCATGGTTTCCACCACATCTTCCATGGTAATAACCCCACGCATACCGCCGTAATCATCCACCACAATGGTGATAAGCTCTTTGCGCTCCAACAATTTTTGCCAAATATCCAGTACGGATGTTTTGTCATTCACCGAAAGAACCGGACGCGCAATATCGCTCACCTTGCAATCAAACTCATCATCTGCCAACTTCTCCAACACATCGGTACGCAAAATGTAACCGGTAATATAGTCTCGCGTATCGGCATAAACCGGCACGCGAGAAAACAAGAGCTCCTCCTTGTCGTAAAAATCTTTGAGCGTCAATTTCTCTGACACAGCCTGCACAATCACGGCAGGGGTCATAATCTCCTTAGCACGCACCTGTGAAAGACGAATACAACTTTGGATGATGCGGTTTTCCTGGTCATGGAACACCCCTTCTGCCGCCCCCATGCTGACCATGGCCGAAACCTCCTCCCGACTAACAGAGGCCGTTTTATCTTTAGGTGTCACCACACGCGTAATAAACTCGGAGAGCCACACCAGCGGATAAGTAATAATAATAAGCCACTGCATAATACGAGCAGAAACCATGGACAAAGCCCGCCAATAACATGCACCTATGGTCTTGGGGATAATCTCAGAAAACACCAATATCAATAATGTCAGAACAGCGGATATGATACCGAAATAGGCCTCCCCGAATATTTTGACAGCCTCTGCACCTACACCGGCTGCACCCACGGTATGAGCAATGGTGTTAAGAGAAAGAATAGCCGCAACAGGGCGGTCTATATTGCTCTTGAGTTTCAGAAAAAGCGGGGCGGATTTATTCCCTTCTTTCTCCTTCATCTTGATGAAAGAAAGCGGAGTAGACAGTAGAACGGCCTCCAGCACGGAGCAGAGAAAGGATAAGCCTATAGCAACGAACAAATATGTTAATACAATAATCATAATTAAGGGAACTTCTAAAAAGTCGCGAGTAAACGCATTTCGGAATTTCCAAAGACACCTCGGCGTGGTATAATAAGCGCATGGTACCAAAGCTAGAGTTGCCCCCATCCTTACATATTCCCGATTTGTTGCAATTCCGAAGG
>JAZNGY010000044.1:0-13327 GCA_045576695.1 Akkermansia sp. | reverse complement strand
CTCAGGGCAAACGCATTAGGTAACGAATCTTGTAAGTTCTTTATTTACAATGTACAATTTACCATTTACAATTTTTTAATAAAACATCGGCCTGAGTGCAGCACGATGTTTTATGGCCGCAGCATTGCGCAAAAACATGTTTCTCTCGCTATGTAGCCGGGAAAGGATTATGCCTTATGGTGGGCTTTCAGTTGATGAATATTTATATAAGAGCTTGTAAATTCAATAACTTTGTAAATTGTAAATGGTAAATTGTCAATCTGAAGAAAGTGTCATAATCCTAATGCGTTTGCCCTGCAATCCTGCTTTTTCTGCTTGCAGACAGAGGTTGAAATATGCTAGTCTGAAAGAGCATACATAACATGAAACTGAGTAAAATGAACAAAATGCTGGCATGTTTGAGCATGCTGGCGGCGAGCACAACGAGTTGGGGGTTCAGTCCTGATTGGGAATTGGTGTTCAATGATGAATTTTCTGCGGCCTCTTTCAATGGTAATAAATTGGATTGGAGTGACGGGAATTGGAACAAAATAAGTTATGTGAATTGGGGCGTTTCTGATTGGCGTAAATACCAATCACGCGATGACTCGTTGGTGACAAAAGGTCAGAGCAATGGCGTAGATTATGTAACGCTGAAAGGCTCATACGGCGACTATACCAGCCAGAACGATCAATCCGGTGCGAATGATACCTTTGCCTGCGGTGGTATCTTTACGGATCAAACCTTCAGTTTTCAGTATGGTTATGTAGAGGTGCGCGCCCGCTTTGAGAGTGCGCAGGGGGTGTGGCCGGCTATTTGGCTGATGCCGAAGAGTGGTGGCTGGCCGGATGCCGGCGAGATTGACATGATGGAGCATTTGAATTTTCAAAGTCAGATATGGCAAACCCTGCATTTAACCGGGAACCACGGCAGTGGGGATGCCGCTCCGTCTGTGCAAACGCAAATTTCCAATGTGAACGGATGGCATACCTATGGCATGGAGTGGACGGCGGACTCCATCAGTTTTTACATCGATGGTAATTGGACGACAACCTTCAATTCCTCTGATTTCACTTATTGGCCGTTTGATGATGGCCGTGAGTTTTACCTTCTCATAGACCAGCAGATAGGCGGTTCCTGGCCGGGGGATGCCAATGCCAGTACTCTAAAAAATAATAGTGCCGACTTTGATATCGACTTCGTGCGCGTGTACTCGACGGAGAAAAACAGCCCGAGCGCTGCCGTTTGCCCCTCTTGGAGTACCAACGGCCCGGTGGAAAAGAACGGGGTCGCTATTCAGTATGCCGAGGTTTCCGGGGTGCATAACGGAGCCTTGGAGCAGGCAACGGCAGGTAACTATAGTTACAGCATTAACGGAACACTCGGGCGCATTTTGGCAGAGGATTCCAATATTCGAATAGCCACTCAAAACGGGAGCGATTCTCATAATTGGGTGGGTGATATGGTGCAATGCCGCTCCCTTCATATTGCCGATGGTAAATTCTCGGTGCAGGGTAATTCCACGTTTGATGTGGATACGCTGTATGTAGTAGGTGGTTCGCTGGAGGTAGGTGCCGCCAACGCCCTCAATAGCGTGGAGCATTTGTATTTGGGTATGGAGTCGAATGCCATTACTCAAGCCGCCCAGCGCAATGCGGCTTTGTATATTACCTCAAACCAGCACATCAAGGCTGATGTTACCTTGGTAGATGACAGTAAGATTGCCGTTGCGCATGGCCGCACCCTGAAAATCTCCGGCGATATTCATGCCGCCGATCATACTCTTAATATGGTGGGTGTAACCAATGAGGGTGCCGGTATTGTCGAAATATGCGGCAAGGAAAATCACTTGGGCCGCCTTTCTCTGGGCGTTGCTGAAACTACGCCGAATGGCAATACGTTCAACGGAGCCGGGCAAATCTTGCAGGTGAACTTGGCACAGGGTAGCCAAACAACCGTGGGTGATTTGGTGACCAATACTCCCAGCAGCGTTGCCGCCTCATCGCTGACGATTGCGGGCGGCGCTCAGTTGACGGTGACGAAGGAGTGGAAAAACGCTTCTTCCGCACATACGTACAACGTGCATATTGCCCAAGATGGTGTACTGAGCATTGGCGACGGTACACAGGCTGCCAAAGCGGTGAATCTTGCCGGTGTGCGCATCACTAACAATGGCACACTGCATGTGCAGTCCGGCGCAGAGATGGCGGTGGATTCTATAACCGTGAACTGTGCCGCCAATGATTCGGGGCACCGCGCTGTGCTGAAGGTGGACGGTAGCTTGACCGCCTCCGAGGTGTTTGTGGATGCCAACAGCTGGCACTCCATTGGTACGCTGGATGTACTGAATGGCGACAATGTGCATATTTCTACTCTGCGCACCGGGGCTAACGGGCAGGTGGATGTCAATGTGCGCGGCGGTCATTTAAGCTTGCAGTCACTCAATCTCGGTAATGTGCATCCTGTGGTGTTGCAGGCAGAATCCCACGCCGTAGGCACTGTATCCGTGCAAAATGCCGTGCATAATACGCAATCTATTCATGTGCGTGCCGGCAGGGTGGAGTTTAACGGTGGCTTGAGCGGTGGTGGTACGCTGGAGATTAAGAACAACGCCGAGGTATCTGTCAAATCCTCCGCAGGGGCTCAACGCATCAATCTGGAGAAAAATGCCGTATTGGAAACGGCCGGTAACTATTCCGGCGGCACCGTGAACGGTAGCGGTACCATCCGCAAAACGGATGCCGGAACGGCCACGGTGCAAGTGGCCGGTGAGTTCAACGGCGCCGTTCGGGCAGATGCCGGTACCCTTGCGGTTCGGGGCTCTGCCTCATACTCCATGTTGGAGGCCCGTGGTGGTGATGTAGTATTGAGTGGGGCAGACCAAGGTGTCACTACAACTGCTCTCAGTGTGGCGGGAGACGGTAACGTGAGCGCTCAAAAGTCGGATTCCTCGGCAGCAAAACTTACCGTGGCTTCCGGTGGCACCGTGCAAGCCGATGGGGGCTCCGTCAGTGCAGACCTTATCCTGAATGACCATGTTACCCTCAGCATTCTTCATAAAGATGGGCTTGTCGTTAACGGTTCTCTGAGCTTCAACGGCCTCATTGCCCTTACGGCAGATTCCCTGCAAACCAAGGCAGAGGATGCGGCCCTTACCTTGGCGGTTATACGAGGCGATTTTACCGTAAATGGGCAAGTGTGGCAAGCCGGTGAATCTGCCTCGGCAGATAGCCTCTTTACCATGCCTGGTGTAGATTTGAGTGACTATACCGTTCACTACATTGTCCCCTCTACATACGCCGTCAATGCCCCGGCATATCTGGTGCTCACCCACAATTCTATACCTGAGCCCACCACTGCTACGCTGAGCTTGCTTGCCCTTGCCGGTTTGGCCGCTCGCCGTCGCCGCAAGTAAAGCTTTGTTGTTTTCATATAAACACAATACCATTGCTCTGAAACATGAGCAATGGTGATTTTCAATTGCGCTCTGTCAAACATTTCGGCTGATAAATTTGAGGTTGTAGGGGTGTTTGACGCGCCTGCATCGGCGAAAGCCCGAAGACGGAACCCTGGGCTATCATATACCGCCTCGCCATACGGCGAGGCTCAAAAATTCGGTTCGCTTCGCTCACATCAAACATCCCCACAAATTTCCATTGGTCGGGCTGTTGCATCTATCAACCGTAATTTTTAACATAGCCTTGAATTGCCGCGATATGCGTACGACAGTGAAAAGTACCCATGTGGAAGATGCCCTTGGCTCGGAGAAATCAGCATGTCGTTCAATTTATTTTAGAGGGTAACTTTTTATCTCAAGAAACACTCGACAACATCTTGAACGAAAAATGCCCGAAAGCATACTTTAAGCTTGCCAGATGGGGGCGGATAGAGTACACTCAAGGCGATGCATCAGATCGTATTTAATGAAATCAGTGCCCATGAGGTGTCGGCTATTCCCACCCTCGAGCAGCTTGAACTCATCTCCGGTTTTAAGGTAGATGAAGCATTCCTCAACGGGGAGAAAGACGACCCGAGCTTCGGCGTGGTAGAGCGCGATGGTAAAAAGATATACCGCTATCGCTCCAGTGACTACCGCATTTATTTTACCATGGAGAACGGCGTCGTTGTGGTACAGCGCGTGCTGCATGCCGACTCTCTTAAAGACTTCCTCTTCCGCTCCGGTATGGGGGCGGGTTCCGAGGACCAGAAGCTGGGTAACTCCCGCTCATTCTGGAAGCTCATCGAGGCCGGTGAGCAGGCTCGCCGTCAGTAACCTTTAAATCCATCAGCCCATGCGGGAGTGGTTGCGCAGTTTAGCGTGTGCGCCGGCTCGGATTTTCGCGCTGGCGGGTGTCACGTTTACTCAATTAATCCGCATGCGGCTGTTTTTGATACCGGCGGTGTTCGGTATCGGGTTCATGGCCTTGCAGTTTCTGCCATACCATGGGCATTTGGGGGTAGAAACGCGTGGGCTTTATCAATTTCAGTTGATAAAAGATGTGGCATTGGGCTGCATGCAGCTCTTCGGGCTCATCTTTTGCGTAGGGGCTACCGCATTGCTGATACCCAGGGATGCCGAGGACCGCATTTTATACACAATACTGTGTAAGCCGGTGCCGCGTTTTGAGTATTTGCTGGGTAAGTTGCTGGGTGTATGGGGCATTTTATTGGCCATGATGCTGTTGATGGATGGCCTGCTGGTGCTGATACTTCACTTCAGAGAAGCCTCTTTAACAGCTGAGCTTACAGAGATTTTGAGCAGCCAAGGCGCCACGCCGGAGCAAATGCAACCCTATTTGGTGCAGATTACGGATGCCGGTAATTCTTGGAACATGCAGCGCGGGATTTTTGCCATGTTTTTGGGCTATGGGGTGCTGATAAGCACCACCCTCATGTTCTCAACATTTACCAGTGGCACGCTTGTGAGCTTGGTGTTCGGCTTGGGTACCTACTTCATTGGTATGTTCCGCCACCAAATGTTTGCCGGTATCAATGCCGGTTTGGGGGCAGAGGGCACAAGTGCCGGCATGCGCATGACAGAGCAGGTGGCATCCGTCGTTGTACCTGATTTCAGCATTTTCACCGTTGCAGATACTGCCTCTTCCGGCGTTGCTTTAACCAATGGCATGCTCGGTTCTCTTGTGTTGATTGCCATGGGGTACATGTTATTGCACCTTCTGGTTTCGACCATGATATTCTCACGTAAAGAATTCTAAAACCACACACACTTATGGACTGGTCATACATTATCGCTACGGCAAGTGCATTGTTTTTGGTGATGGATCCCCCCGGCAATGCTCCCTTAGTGCAGGGCTTGCTGCATAACGTCGGGCCCAAACGGCGTTTCACCATTCTGTTGCGAGAAATGCTTATTGTGCTCGTCTTGCTGTTCCTTTTCTTCTTCTTGGGTGAGGAGATTTTGAGTGGGCTTGGGCTCAGCAGCGGCTCGCTGAACATTACAGGCGGTATTATGCTCTTTTTGATAGCCGTAGGCATGGTGTTCCCCTCCGTTGCCTCTCATGACCCGCAGTCGCACCCGGTGGAGACGGAGCCCTTTATCGTGCCCGTGGCCATGCCCTTGATTGTGGGACCGGCGGTTATTTCTCTGGTGATGATGCAGGCCGCCATGTCTGCCGAGAAAAGCTTGTTGGCGGAGGGCATTGTGGCCATGTTGTTAGCTTGGGCTTTTGCATCGATAGTTATGTGCTTATCCGGCAAAATTTTGGATAAATTGGGCGAGAAGGGTACCGTGGCACTCACACGTCTCATGGGTACCATCCTCGTGATGATTGCCGTGCAAATGGTGCTCAACGGCATTACTGCCTATGTTAAGTCTTTGCCTGAACTGTTGAAATAAATGAGCGAAGAGCTGGAAAAAGCGGCCGCTGCCGGCGACCCCAACGCGTGCATGCACCTGGCCAAGCGCCTGATGCGTGGGCGTGGGGGCCCCCGTAACTACGAACGCGCCGTGCAGCTCTTTGACGTTGCCGCACGCGCCGGCGATGCAGATGCCCTCTACCAGCTCGGTAAATGTTACCTCAAGGGCATAGGTTGCCCGCGCGACCCCTCCGGCGGTGTCAGTTGCTTTGAGCAAGCTGCCCGCTTGGGGCACTCCGGTGCCATGCTGCGCCTCGGTGAGTGTTTTGAAAACGGTAATGGCGCCCCCAAAAGCCCCGAGCTGGCTGCGTGGTGGTACCGCAAGGCCGCCGCAATGGCCGTGCCCGGCGCCTTCGATGCCCTCTTGCGCCTCGCCAGAAGACGCTAATTGCCCGTCCCGCCCTCGGTATCTCGCTCCCTATGCCCTGTGAGCATCGCATGTGACATGCGTATGTATGCAATTTGTATTTTGTTGAAAATTAACAACTTGTGAAAAATGATATTTTTTTTATTTTTTTTATGTAGAAAATATGGGGTGCTTTCCGTTCTCCTGAATGTAAGGTTAAATAAAACATAAACATCTTACTATAAAACTCAAACAATAATGCAAATTATGAAAAACCTCATCATCACAGCTCTGATGGCAGCAGCTTCGGTTGCTTTTGCCGCTCCCGGTCACCACGGTATGCCCGGTCTTAAGCACGGTCCTCGTCCCGGAGCTCCCATTGTCAAGCCGATGCCCGGTCATCCCGGTGCTCACATCAAGCCGATGCCCGGTCATCCCGGTGCTCACGTAAAGCCGATGCCCGGTCCCCGTCCCGGTAAGCCTATTGTTAAGCCCGGTCCCCGTCCCGGTGCTCCCATTGTTAAGCCCGGTCCTCGTCCCGGTAAGCCGTTCGGTCCCAAGCCCGGTCCCCGTCCCGGTAAGCCGTTCGGTCCCAAGCCCGGTCATCATCACCACCGTTAATCGGATTGCATAGAGAATAATTTACCGCAGCCTGTACTTATGGTATAGGCTGCATTTTTATTGCCTACGTAGTGAAAAATAAACTCTGCATTTTATTTTGTTGAAAATTAACAACTTGTAAAAAAATGATTTTTTTGGTTTTTTTTGTGTAGAAAATATGAGTCGCTTTTCGTTCTCCTGAATGTAAGGTTAAATAAAGCTTAAACATCTTAATATAAAATCAAACAATAATACAAATTATGAAAAACCTCATCATTACAGCTCTGATGGCAGCAGCTTCGGTTGCTTTTGCTGCTCCCGGTCACCATGGTATGCCCTTGCATAAGCATGGTCCTCGTCCCGGTGCTCCCATTGTCAAGCCGATACACGGTCATCACGGTGCTCACGTCAAGCCGATGCCCGGTCGTCCCGGTGCTCACGTCAAGCCTATGCCCGGTCGCCCCGGTGCTCACATCAAGCCGATGCCCGGTCGCCCCGGTGCTCACGTCAAGCCGATGCCCGGTCGTCCCGGTAAGCCGCACGGTCCCAAGCCCGGTTATCGTCACCACCGCCACCACCGCCGTTAATCGGATTGCATAGAGAATAATTTACCGCAGCCTGTATTCATGATACAGGCTGTGTTTTTTGGTACGGACCTTATTTGGGAAAACGCAGCACCACGCCGTGGCCGGTGGTTTATCATCCCACCCGGGGGGTGGGGGGCAGGGCAAACGCATTAGGATTATGACACTTTCTTCAGATTGACAATTTACCATTTACCATTTACAAAGTTACTGAATTTACAAGCTCTTATATAAATATTCATCAGCTGAAAGCCCACCATAAGGCATTATCCTTTCCCGGCTACATAGCGAGAGAAACATGTTTTTGCTCAATGCTGCGGCCATCAAACATCGTGCTGCACTCAGGCCGATGTTTTATCAGAAAATTGTAAATAGCAAATTGTACATTGTAAATAAAGAACTTACAAGGTTTGTTACCTAATGCGTTTGCCCCGGGGTGGGGGTATGCGCGCTTGCGCACGCGTGCGTCTGCCCGCCGAATTTCTCAATCAGCCCTCTTTTCCCCGCCATGACATATATAAAGATTGACGCGCGCGCGTATACGCGCGTATAATAGGCTGCGTATGACTGATAACACCACGGCTCCTGAAGACACCGAGACGGTAGTCACCACCGGAGCACAGCAAGAGTACGGCGCGGCGCAGATTGACAAGCTGGAGGGCCTTGAGGCCGTCCGTAAGCGCCCCGGCATGTACATAGGCGACCCTGATGAACGCGGCCTGCACCACTGCGTATTTGAGGTGCTTGACAACTCCATTGACGAGCATTTGGCAGGCTATTGCACCAAGATTATTATCCGGATTCATGAGGGCGGTACCATCTCCGTTATCGACAACGGTCGCGGTATCCCGGTAGACATTCACCCCAAGTTCGGCATCCCCGCTGTGGAGTTGGTGCTCACCAACCTGCACGCCGGCGGTAAGTTCGGCCAAGGCGCTTACAAATACTCCGGCGGTTTGCACGGTGTGGGTGCCAAGTGCGTGAACGCCCTCTCCGACTTCTTCAAGGCAGAGGTACGCCGCGATGGCAAGCGCCATGTTATCACTTTCGAGCGCGGTAAAACCACGGAGAAGCTGCACGTGGTGGGCTCTTGCCCCGAGGGGCAGACCGGCACGGCCATCACCTTCTTGCCCGACCCCACCATCTTCACCGACACGGTAGAGTTCAAATTCGACCTGCTGGGCCGCCGCCTGCGCGAGCTGGCCTTCCTTAACCCCGGCCTCGTCATCGAGCTGACAGATGAGCGCACCGGCCAAGAACGCACCGAAACCTTCTACTATGCAGACGGTATCCGCGAGTTCGTAAAACAGCTCGGCGAGAACAAGACCCTCATCACCCAAGAGCCCATCGCCATGAGCGGCGTGCGCCACATTGAGGTGGAGTACGACGGCAAGACCATGGAGGACGACGTGATTGTGGACGTTGTGATGCAGTACAACGACAGTGACCGCTACCAGATACAGTGCTACGCCAACTCCATTTTCAATGCAGACGGCGGTACGCACCTCTCGGGTTTCCGCAGCTCGCTGACACGTGCCGTCAACAACTACGCCAAGAGCAACAACCTGCTCAAAGATAAAGACCCCAGCCTTAACGGCGACGACGTGCGAGAGGGTCTTGTGGCTGTTATCTCCGTCAAAATGCCCAACCCCCGCTTCTCTTCCCAGACCAAAGACAAGCTCGTTAATACCGAGATTGAAGGTGTGGTCAGCAGCGTGGTGTACGAAGAGCTTAAAGAGTTCTTCGAAGAAAATCCCCAAGTGGCCAAAACCATTATTGACCGCTGCCTCATTGCCTCCCGCGCTCGCGAAGCCGCCCGCAAGGCCCGCGAAAGCGTGCGTAAAAGCGCCATGACCGTAGGCGGTGGCTTGCCCGGTAAGCTGGCAGACTGCTCTTGCCGCGACCCGAAACTCAGCGAGCTCTTCATTGTGGAGGGTGACTCTGCAGGTGGCTCTGCCAAGATGGGCCGCGACCGCCGCACCCAAGCCATTCTCCCCCTGCGCGGTAAAATCCTCAACGTAGAGAAAGCCCGCCTCGACAAAGCCTTGGGCAGCGAGACCATTCAGAACATCATCACTGCCATCGGTGCCGGTATCGGCGATGGCGAGGGCGAAGGCTCTTTCGACATCAACAAGGTGCGCTACCACAAAATCATCCTCATGGCTGATGCCGACGTGGACGGCTCCCACATCTGCACCCTGTTGCTCACCCTCTTCTGCCGCCACATGCCGCAGCTGGTGCGCGCCGGCTACCTCTACATTGCCCAGCCGCCGCTGTACCGCGTGATTCACCGCAAGGTAGAGCAGTACGTGCAAGATGAAGTTTCCCTCAACCGCAAGCTTATCTCGCTGGGCGCGGGCGATGTCACCCTGCGCACGCCCGATAAGAGCAAAGAGTTTGACGCAGACTCCCTCATGGCCATCCTTGAGACCCTCATCAACCTGCAGAAGTATGAGGGCAGCGTGGCCCAGCACGGCGGCGACTTCAAAGACCTGCTCCGCCACCGCGCAGAGGATGGCGCCTTCCCGCAATACCTCGTCAAGGTGCGCTGCGGTAATGATGAAGAGGTGGTTTACTTCCGCAATATGGAAGACCTCTCCGCCTTCTCCGATGCCAACCGCGACCTCTTCCTCTTCGGCGAGCCCACAGAGGAGGAGCTGGCAGCCAACCCGCTGCCGGTGCGCGAAGGCCCCAGCCGCCGTGCCCTGCTGCACGAGCTGCACGAGGCCAAAGCCATCACCCGCGTGCTTGCCCGTTTGGAAGAGCTGGGCATTGAACCCGCCCGCTTGCTCTCCGATGACGCACCCGTGTTCGAGCTGGTAGAAAACTCCCGCAACACCGTCACACCCGTGCACTTCGTGGGCGATATCCTCGCCAAGGTGCTCGAAATCGGCGGCCGCAGCGTCACCATCACCCGATTCAAAGGTCTTGGTGAAATGGACGCTAAGGACCTGTACGCCACCACCATGGACCCCGAGAAACGCGAGCTGCTCCGTGTGCGCTTGGACGACGACAACGCCGTGCAGGCAGACAAGATGTTCACCATCCTCATGGGTGACCTCGTAGAGCCCCGCCGCCGCTTCATTGAAGACAACGCCCTCAATGTGCGTAACTTGGACGTGTAACCCCTAACCGCTTTTTGACTGAATTATGAGTGAAACCAGAATTCGCCCGGTAGACGTAGCTGAGGAGGTCTCTCGCAGCTTCCTCGACTACTCCATGTCCGTTATCATTTCCCGCGCTCTGCCCGATGCCAGAGACGGCCTCAAGCCCTCTCAGCGCCGTGTGCTGTACGCCATGCACGAGCTCGGCCTCGTGCCCTCCAAGGGCACCATCAAGTGCGGTAAAATCGTGGGTGACACCATCGGTAACTACCACCCCCACGGCGACCAATCAGCCTACGGTACCCTTGTTACCATGGCCCAGCCCTGGAACATGCGCGACGTGCTCGTACAAGGGCAGGGTAACTTCGGTACGCCGGAAGGCGACCCCCCCGCCGCCATGCGTTATACCGAGGCCAAGCTCAGCCACCTGGGTGTGGCCCTTATGGATGACTTGGACAAAGATACCGTAGACTTCCAGCCCAACTACGACAACCGCCTTACAGAGCCCGTTGTATTCCCCTCTGCCTTCCCCAACCTTCTGGTAAATGGCGGCACGGGTATTGCCGTGGGTATGGCCACCAACATGGCCCCGCACAACCTCGGCGAGGTGGTAGACGGCATTTGCGCCTTCATCGATAACCCCCTCATTACCTCCGAGGCCCTGCGCGCCTACATCAAAGGCCCGGACTTCCCCACCGGCGGCTACATCCTCGGGTACAAGGGTATTGACAACTACTTCCGCACCGGCAAGGGCAGCGTGCGCATGCGCGGTAAGATTGAGGTCGTTACCAATGAGAACGGCCGCGAGTTCCTGCACATCTCTGATGTGCCCTACGGCGTGAACCGCGCCGTGCTGCAAGAGCGCATCGCCGAGCTGGTGCGCGACAAGGTGATTACCGACATCGCCGGCATGCGCGACCTGACGGACTACATCGAAATTGAGCTCAAGCGCGATGCCCGCCCGCAGGTGGTCATCAACCAGCTCTACAAGCTCACCAGCATGGATACCTCATTCTCCGTAAACATGCTGGCCATTCACGAGGGGCGCCCCAAGGTGCTCACCATGAAAGACGCCATCAACTTCTACGTTGAGCACCGCCGCGAGGTGGTCGTCCGCCGCACCAAGTTCCTCCTCCGCAAGGCAGAGGACCGCGCCGAGGTGTTAGAGGCCTACCTCATCGCCCTGGCAAATCTTGATGAGTTCATCCGCATCATCCGCGAATCCCGCAACCGCGAGGAGGCCCGCAACAAGCTCATGGCCTTCCGCTTCCCGGTAGAGCTGGCCCGCGGTCTCGGCATCCTCATCCACAGCCAACCCTCCGTGCAGGGCGACTCCTACGTGTTCACGGAGCGCCAGGTCAACGCCATCCTCGACCTCCGCCTCTACCAACTCACCGCGCTGGAGAACGACAAAATCTCTGACGAGTACAAGAAGCTCCTCGAAATCATTGAGGACTATCTGGACATCCTCGCCAACGAGGCCCGCGTGCTCGGCATCGTGAAAGATGAGCTGCGCACCATCAAAGAGAAATACGCCACCCCGCGTATGACCCACATCATCCCGTTTGAGGGCGATATGGCCATTGAGGATCTCATCCCCAATGACTCCATGATTGTGACCATCTCTCACAGCGGCTACATCAAGCGCACCAATTCTGATGAGTACCGCCTGCAGGCCCGCGGCGGTAAGGGCATCAAAGCCGCTACCACCAAGAGCAAGAAAGACGCCAACGACTACGTGGAGCACCTCTTCGCTGCCCAGAACCATGACTACATCATGTTCTTCACCAACACCGGCCGTGTGTATGTGGAGCGTGTGTATGAGATTGACGAGGCCGCCCGCTCTGCCCAAGGCCGCTCCATCAAGAACCTGCTCGACATGCAGCAAGAAGAGCGCATTGCCGCCATCTTGCGCTTGGAGCGCAAGGTGAGCGAAGACGGCAAGGATATCACCTTCGCTGAGGGCTCCGGCAACGTTGTGTTCGCCACCAAGGACGGCACCGTCAAGAAGACCGCCCTCAACGACTTCGTCAACTACCGCAAGGCCGGTATCATCGCCATTAACTTGGAGGAGGGCAACTCCCTCGTCAACGCCGTGCTCACCACCGGCGAGCAAGATGTCATCATCGTCACCCACAACGGCATGAGCATCCGCTTCTCCGAGAGCCAAATGCGCACCCAGGGCCGCAACACTATCGGTGTGCGCGGTATCAAACTGCGCGAGGGCGACTACGTGGTCGCCATGGCCGTGGTGCCCGAGGGCGAAACCGCCACCCCCGCTGCCGATGACGCCGACGAAGCAGCTGAAGCCACCGAAATCGCTGCTGAAGAGCAGGCTGACGATGCCGTAGAGAGCGGCTCCGCCTACTCCCTGCTCGTTGTCTCCGAGAACGGCCTCGGCAAGCGCACCAAGTTCGGCGCCTACCGCTTGCAGAGCCGTGGCGGTATCGGTATCAAGACCATGAACTGCACCGAGAAGACCGGCCTCGTCGTCTCTGCCACCACTGTGACAGATGCCGATGAACTCATGATCATGACCAGCGGCGGCCAGTCCGTACGCATGAAGGTCAACACCATCCGCGAGACCGGCCGTACCGCCCAGGGTGTCAAACTCATCACCCTCAACGACAAGGAGGCCATCCAAGAAATCACCCTCGTTATCCCCGATGACGACGAGGACGATACCCCCGACGCTGATGGCATCGAGGGCGGTGCAGATGCTCCCGCTGCCGAGGTGCAGGAGTAATCCCCCATCCATCCATCTACGGGGCGCCTCCGCGCCCCGTTCTTCACTATCCGGCTCGGGGCGTCCGCACCCAGGCGGGGTCTTTCGTAC